>JAOUET010000126.1 GCA_029858605.1 Coriobacteriia bacterium
GACCAGGTTCGAACCCGTATCCGCTCCCGACAGCTTCAGTTCGCCTGCGCCCATCGTCAGGTCGAGTTGCGCCTCCTCGGCACCCTCGAGCGCAACGGTGCGTGTCTCGGTCTTCAGGTAGCCTTCCTCGGCCAGATCGACGCGACGACACCCCGTCACCGCAAGCAGCATCGTGAGAGCGAGTACGGACGCGAGAACTATCGTGCGCTTCACTGCGTGTCGCCTCCTTGAGCGCCGGTCGGCGCGCTTGAATCACCGGAAGGTCCGGCTGTGGGTACCGCCGGCGCGGTCGGCGGCTGTGCCGCCCCAACTCCCCCGCCCGGCGCGGCGGGATGCTGCGCATGATCCTCCGCGCGACCTACAAGCAGAGCCTTCGCATAGACTCCATGAAGCTTGCCGACGCCCTTCGCATACCAAAGCAACAGAAGGAGTCCGAACAACCCGCCAAGTACGAACAGCGGATACGCCCACGCCTCGATGTAGTAGCCGTAGCGCCCGACGACCAGCAGCGGCCCTTCGATCAGTTCCTGCTCAACGGGCAGCATCATCAGTCCGGCCGAGAAGGCGAAGCCCGTCACGAGCGAAGTGAAGTAGAAGATGCCGAGCGGGAGTTGCAGCAGCATGTACAGAATCGTCGTCCACGTCCGATAGTCGGTGAGCCACCACTTGATGCGCGTCCAGATGTCGCCCTGTCCCCCGACGAAACGCGGTCGCCTGGGCATCCGCACGCCGAGAAGTCCTTCTACCACTCTGCCCTCTACGAGGGACACGGCGCGCACCATAGCTAGGAACAGCAGCGCGACAGGAAGGCCGATGATCAAGATCGCCAGGCCAAGCGACAGCGAGATGCCTGTCACGCAGAGCGTGAAGTACAGGGTCCCAGTGAAGATGCCGAGAAGCATGTACAGCAGGCCGCCCCATGCCGAGGGGTCCGAAAGCACGCTGAAGAACCCGCCCGCGACGCTGCGCGCCTTCGCCGGAGCCGGTCGGCGCAATGCCGCGACGACCGCGAGTTCCGCCTCCCTGTACGAGGAAGCGACCTCTTCGGGCGTGCCGTACGCCTCCGCGGCGCGATCGAAAGCCTGTGCCGGATCGTCGCCTTCTTCGGCCATGGCGCTGCGCAGGTATTCCTCCGCGTCATAGAGCGCGTCCTGGACGAGCGCCGGGTCGGCACCCGCAAGCTGACCCTTGAGTTCCGCGAGGTATCCCTCGACTGTCCTATCCAACGTTCCCCTCCAGCGTCGCATCTACGAAGTCACGCGCACGTGACCATGCTTCCTTCCACTCGGCGAGCACCGCACGCCCTTGCTCGGTAATCGAGTAGTACTTGCGCGGAGGCCCCGAAACGCTCGGCTCCACTCTGCTCACCAGCAGGCCGTTCTCCTCCATGGAGCGCAGAACCGGGTACAACGTGCCTTGCTTGACCTGCGCTCCTTCTTGCCATGTACCCTCGATGCTCTTTGCGATCTGGTAGCCGTACAGCGGCTCGTCCGAGCGATCGAGAATGGCGAGGAGCACTAGGGACACGATTCCCGAGTTCAACTCCTTGCGGAACTTCCGAAGGATTGCGTCGCCCAGGGGCTTCACGGCCCGCCTCCTGTCCTTGTCTTCAAACCGGTTCCTCGACTAGCGCTCAGTGTTATGTATTCCACAGTATTGCTAAGTTCACACTAGTTGACACGCATACTACTCCGAACTTCACAATAGTCAAGTGGTTTCTGTCGGTTTTCTGAAGCTGCGCAGAGAAGCCGAGGGCCGCCCCGGTTTGGGAGCGGCCCCGACTCGCCGTCTTTGCCTGCGCGGACAGCTGCCCGACAGCCCGCTACTCCATGACCTTGGTTGCTTCGGCAAGGTCCATCCTGAAGATGCGCCTGAGCGGGGGTATCTCCGACAAGAGCAGGATCGCCAGTACCGAGCCAGCTATCAGCCAGTAGCTGTCGGGGGATATGTAGGCGGGAAGCGTGTACGCCTCGGTGGACACTTCGTCGAACATCTGTTGCGCCGCCCACAGGCCGGCCAGCACGCCGAACGGGACGCTGACCACTGCAAGGAGCAAGTTCTCCGCAGTGATCATCCAGGCCATGTGCCGCCTGTCCTCGCCGATCGTCTGGATTGTCGCAATCTCTCGCGTACGCTCGATGACGTTGGTGGTGAAGGTGTTGTAGATGACGACGAAGGCGACTGCGAAGGCGAAGACGAACAGCAAACCGACGACTGCACGGAAGAGGCCCATGGACCCTTCCAACATCTCTACGACCGCGTTCTTCATGCGCACGTCCGCCACGCGCGGTTGGGCGAACAGGGCCTTCTCGATCTCGTCGTCGGTCACCCCTTCGTAGTCGACGTAGGCCACGTTCGCCAGCGACTGGTCCGAATCGACCAGGCGACGCCCTACCTCCTCACCGACGAAGAGCGGCGAGCCCCACATCTCCTTTGAGAGCGTCTCGACCTCTATGTCGATGGTGCCGTCGATATACGGGCTCGCGACTTCGACGGTGTCGCCGACGCCGACACCCAGGGTTCTCGCCAGGTTGCCCGGCAGCACGAGACCACCGCCTCTGAGCGTTTCCTCGACTTCGGCCCCCTCTTCAACCTCGAAGCCGTGGAAATCCGCATCGGGGGAGATCGCCGACAGGATCAGCTCTCGCTCTTCATCGCCAGCAGACAAGGTCACCGGGGTCGCAAGTGCCGTGTCGACGTCGGTCACGCCGCGGACATCTGCCGCCGCTCGGGCTTCGCTGACGGGGATGTTCTCGTCGAAGGTGACGGCGGCGCCCCAAAGGTCGATCTCCTCGAACTGGGCCGCCATCAGATAGCCGATCGAGTCGTTGAGGGCCCAGGTGGAAACGATCAAAACGAGCGCGAATATCGTGCCCAGCACCGTGTAGACGCTTCTGCGGCGGGAGCGGAACACGTTGCGGAGCGGCAAGCGGAACGCGATCGTTCGTGGCATCGCCCAGCCGAGAAGCCGCTCCACTATCGGAATCCGGCCCTTCGTCTGGGAGAGATTCGGGTCCGAGTGCATCGCCTTGGCCGGCGCCATCCGCGCGCTTCGCACGGCCGGGGATATCCCGGCTACGAGGCACACGACAACGCTCAGCAGCACCGCACCACCTGCCACTTCGGCATGGAAGCTCGATTCGAGAATCGGCAGGTTGAGTAGGGTGCGGTACATCTCACTGATCCCGTAGGCCGATAGCTGGCCGAGTGCGATTCCGAGCACAGAGCCCACGACTGCGACAACGACCGAGTAGGTGAGGTACTGCATGAGCACTTGGCGATCCGTGTAGCCTAGCGCCTTCGAAAGGCCGATCTCACCCCGCTGACTCTGCACGAGCCGCGCCATCGCGATAGCCAGCGCCATCGCGGAGACCGCGAGGATTAGGAAGGGCATGAGCCCGGCCATCTCCCGGTTCTGCTTGATCTCCTCCTGGATGCCGAAGTTGCTGGGCTGATCTTCGATCGTCGTACTCGAAAGAACGTAGTACTCGCCCAAAACGCTCTCTACTTCATCGATCACGGCATCGCGATCGGCGCCGTCCTCGAGAAGCACGGCGAAAGAGTTGTACGTGTCCGGCTGCCCGAAGAGCTCCTCCACCGTTTCCTGTGGCGCCCATAACACTCCGAACTCTTCGGCGTTGGGCATCTCGTCCTTCACGCGCCGCAGGAAGAAGTACTCGGCGCTCTGTGCCAGCCCGCCCACCTCGACATCGGCGGTCGCCCCGTCTACGCGCACGCGCAGCGAATCCCCGACCTGCACGTCCCGTGCTTCGGCAAACCCGTTGTGCGCGAGCACGCGCTTCGGCCGGGAGGAATCCAGGTAGGAACCCTCGACCACGTCTACTTCGTCGACGGCGGGGCTTGCGTCGGCCGGTATGCCGACAACTCTGATAGCGACTTCGTCCGTCCCCATATCGAGGCCCGTGTCGACGATAAGGCGCCCCTGCACGGTCTCCACACCGTCGATGTCGGCGATCTCACCTGCGACTTCGGTCGGTGCCGCCATCACCCTTGTCTCGAAATCGGCGAGGTGGAACTCCTCGTTGGAGCGATCCGCCGACGCTTGCAGGTCCGAAGCCGCGCCCACGAAGGCCGAGTAGATCGCAATGCCCAGCATCACCAGAATGATCAGTCCGATGAACTGTCCCTTGCGGGCCTTCATGTCCCGCCAGGTCTTCAGCAGAAGCATCT
The DNA here is from genome assembly GCA_029858605.1 of Coriobacteriia bacterium. Lineage (GTDB taxonomy): Bacteria > Actinomycetota > Coriobacteriia > Anaerosomatales > JAENZW01 > JAENZW01. Next base: position 4,192 of record JAOUET010000126.1, read on the forward strand.
TCATCGCAACTCACCACACGATCTCGTCCGCTGGAGTCGGGTGCTCGTTGATCTCCTCTTCGAAGATCACGCCGTCACGTATGTGCAGCACTCGATCGGCGATCGCGGCTATCGGCGAGTTGTGGGTCACGAGAACGACGGTCTTGCCACGATCGTTGAGTTCCTTGAGGGAGCCCAGCACCAGCTTGCCCATCCGGAAGTCCAGGTTCCCGGTGGGCTCATCGCCGAGAATCATCACGGGATCCTTAGCCAGGGCGCGCGCCACCGCGACCCGCTGTTGCTCTCCACCCGACATCTGGCTCGGGAAGTGATTTGCCCTATCGCCGATACCCACGGCTTCCAACAGCTTCTCGGGCCGAGTGTTCGGCGCGCCGCCGTCGCGCGCGGCAAGCTCCCACGCATACCGCACGTTCTCGACCGCGGTAAGCGTCGGAATCAGGTTGAAGAACTGGAATATGAAACCGACCTTCTCGCGCCTGTAGTACGTCAGCTGCTTGCGTTTGTGATTTGTGATGTCCTCGCCGTCGACCACGATGCGCCCGCTCGTGGGCGAATCGATGCCCCCGAGCATGTTCAGCAGGGTCGTCTTGCCTGAGCCGGAAGGACCGAGGACCGCCAGAAACTCGCCTCTCTTGATGGCGAGATCGATACCGTTCAAAGCATTGATGACGACCTCGCCCATGGTGTAGGTCTTTGTGACCTTCTCCAGGGTCACAAGCGTGTCAGTTGTCGTCGTGATGCTCATCGCTACTCCTCTCCCTCGCTGAGCGATTCAGCGATCTCACGGAATGCAGCCTCGATGTAGTCCCAGTCGTAGAGCTTGAGGGTCCCCTCCTCGATGCCGAGCAAGCGCTCGAGACCCCACTCCCACGCGTGTGCGCGCTGGAGGACCTCATCGACCTTCTCGGGATGCTGCGGCAGGGCGAGGATGCTCCCAGCCAAACGGTTGCCCGCGCCGGACCACAGGGACCACACAAGTTCGCTTCCCATCGCGGAGTCCGGGACGTCGATCACGCCCTCCTTGACACCTTCATCGAGGATCTCGGCGAAGAGCGGCATCAAGCGCGCCAGGTACTCTTCCTGCAAGCGCGTACGCAGGGCGAGGTTCTCTTCGCGGTACATGACCCCGATGTACGCCATGGTCATCTTGCGGAATTCGCCGAATTTCCAGCCGACGATTCGGTCTATCGTGCTGCGAACCTTGTCCAACGCGTCGCCCTCCAGCTCGTCCGGGCTCTTCGGCAGAGTGTCGAAGAACTCGTCGGCCTTCCAGCAGACCAGCTGTTCGAGCAGATCCGTCTTGGACTGGAAGTAGTGGTAGAAGAGGCCCTTGGAGACGCCGACCGTCTCCGTGATCATCTGGACGCTCGTTCGGTCGAAGCCGATCTCGGTGAACAGATCGAAGGCCGTTTGGAGAATCTCGACCCGACGTGCTTCCGGCTCCTTTGTCACTCGAGCGCTCATCTGCCGCCTCCTCTTCCGAACCCTTCTTGCCTGCTCAGCTGATTGTCTGCTGCTTGACCGACCGTCAGTCACTGACCTACCGTCAGTCAGTCTATACCCTCTATCGGCTATGACGCAACCGCCCT
>JAOUET010000007.1 GCA_029858605.1 Coriobacteriia bacterium
CCGAGAGCTCGCACGACACGCCGAGAGAATACGAGTCCCTCGAGCAGCGAGTTGCTCGCCAGGCGGTTTGCTCCGTGGAGCCCGCTGGCCGTGACCTCGCCCGACGCGTAGAGTCCCGCGAGAGAAGAGCGCCCGTCGATGTCGACGTTGACGCCCCCGATCATGTAGTGCGCCGCAGGGGCCACGGGAACGAAGTCGCGGGACAGATCGAAGCCGGCTTCCAGGCACGTCTCCCAGATCATCGGGAACCGTGCTTGCAGGTAGCCCGAGCCGAGATGCCGGGCGTCCAGCCAGATGTTGGGTCGCCCGCAGCGTGCCATCACCTTCTCGATCTCGCGACTCAAGACGTCGCGCGGAGCCAGTTCGGCCAGCGGGTGCACACCAAGCATGAACCGCTTCTCCTCGCAATCGAGCAAGTAGGCACCCTCTCCGCGAAGAGCCTCGGTGATCAGGAACTTCGGCGAAGCGGCGCTGTCGAGTGCCGTCGGGTGGAACTGCATGAACTCGAGATCGGCGATCTCGGCCCCTGCCCTCCAGGCGGCGGCCACGCCATCGCCTGTTGCAAGCAGCGGGTTGGTCGTGACGCGGTACGCCTGCCCGCAACCGCCGGTCGCAAGCACCACTGCGTCTGCCCAAAACACCTGTGGCCGACGGCTCTCCGGATCGTACGCGAGCGCGCCGACGCAGCGGTCGCCCGCCGTCAGGAGGTCGATGAGGAAGCGATCTTCGAAGACCTCGAGTCCTCGGGCGTTGCGGACCGACGCCGTCAGGGTCCCCTGGATCTCGGCTCCCGTGGTGTCGCCGGAGTGCAGGATGCGAGGCAGCGAGTGGCCACCCTCCCGGGCCAGTGCCACCTCGCCGCCCTCACCCACGTCGAAGCGGACACCCATCGCGCGCAGGTCGGCCAGGGCGTCCACGGCTTCTCCCACGACGGCACGCACGACTTCCTCGTCGCACAGGCCCTGTCCGACCACCAGGGTGTCGGCAAGGTGGAGTTCGACGCTGTCCGCCTCGCCCACGGCTCCGGCGATGCCGCCCTGCGCGTACCAGGTCGCGGTCTCGCTCATGTGCCCCTTCGTCACGAGTGCGACGGTGTGAGACTGCGAGGCAGCGAGCGCTGCCGTCAGTCCCGCTATGCCGCTGCCGATGACGAGGACGTCGCTCGAGTGCTGCGGGAGCTCTTCGGTATCGAACTCGATTAGGTAGCGGCGTCCGAGAGTCTGCGGCAAGACACCGGGTGAAGGGGCCGTACCCGCTGGCTCCGCACGAGCACTGTGGGCAAGATCCTCGTGTCGGCCTCGCTCAGCCAATCGCCACCATCCGCCCCACCGCGGCAAGTGCGCGTTCGCGCACCTCCTCGGCAACATCTATCTCTCCGGTAGTATCGCGCAGACAGTCCCGCACCTTCTCGATCGTAGTCACCTTCATGTTCGGGCAAAGCATCGGCGGGGTGAGATTCACGAAGCGCTTGCCGGGTGCGGCCTTTGACAGACCGTGCAACAAGCCCTCTTCGGTCACCACGATGAACTCATCGGCCGAAGACTCGGCCGCGTACGCCAACATCTGGGAAGTGGACAGCACCGCGTCGGCAAGGTCCACGACCTCGGGGCGGCACTCGGGATGCGCCATCACCTCGGCCGCAGCATGTACGCGCTTGGCTTCCAAGACCTGCTGGACGGTGACCTCGTCGTGGATCGGGCAGCAGCCCTCCCACGGGACCACCTCGACATCCGGCAGGGATCGGGCGATCCAGGACGCGAGGTTGCGATCCGGGCCGAAGAGGATTCGGTCGGCATCGAGAGCTCGCACGACACCAACGGCGTTGGCGCTCGTCACGCATACGTCCGAAAGTGCCTTGACGTCGGCCGAAGAGTTCACGTACGTGACGACCGGCACGCCCGGGTTCGCCTCGCGCCACGAGGCGAGTTCATCGGCCGACATCATGTCGGCCATCGGACATCCGGCTCCCGGCTCCGGCATGAGGACTGTCTTCTGCGGAGAGAGGATCTTGGCAGTCTCGGCCATGAAGTGAACGCCCGCGAACACGATGGTTGAGGCCGAAGTCGCGGCCGCCTGTCGCGACAGCCCGAGGGAGTCGCCGACGAAGTCCGCGGTGTCTTGGATCTCGGCCCGCTGGTAGTTGTGGGCCAGGACCACCGCGTCGCGCTCCCGGGCCAGATCGCGTATCTCTTCGGCTATCGAGGGTCCGACTTCCATCACCACTGTGCTCCTTCGTATGTCGCGAGTCTTCGGCGGCAGCCCGCCGCTCAGCCCTACTCCTCCTGCGCGTCTTTCTCGTCTTCTACCCGCACCGGGGGCGGCTCCAGCGCGGCATTGTCGATCAGTCTCGTGTCGCCAAGCGTCACCGCGATCAGCGCACGTGTCGGTCCCTCGATCCTTGTCACCTGCTCGAGCGTCCTCGGGTCGACGACCACCGCGTAGTCCAACTCCACGAGCCGGAACGCGGAGACCTCCTCGGCCATTGTCTGCTCGACCGCTGCAGCATCACGCTCGCCCCAGGCTACGGCCTCAGCCGCCGCTTCGAGCGCCTCGCAAAGCGCGATGGCCTGCGCCGCCTCCTCGCCTGTCAGGTACGCGTTTCGACTGGACAGAGCCACGCCGTCTTGATCGCGGACGATCGGGCACCCAACCACGGTGACCGCCATGTCCAGGTCCGCGGCCATGCGCTGGACTATCTTGAGCTGCTGATAGTCCTTCTCGCCGAAGAAAGCGAGATCGGGCGTCGTGATATTGAACAGCTTGGCCACCACGGTCGCCACGCCTCGGAAATGAGCGGGCCGAATCGCGCCCTCCCACCTCTCGGCCAAGTCGCCGGGGTCCACGGCGATGCTGGATCCGGCAGGATACATGTGCTCGACACCCGGCGTGAACACCAAGTCCACGCCTTCCGCAGCCAGGAGTTCGAGATCTCGCGCCATGTCGCGCGGGTACGCGTCGAAGTCCTCGCCCTCGCCGAACTGGGTGGGATTCACGAAGATCGAGACCGCGGTGTAGCCCGCACGGCGGCACGACGCCCTCACGAGCGCAAGGTGCCCCTCGTGCAGGGCGCCCATCGTGGGCACGAGGCCGATAGTCTTGGCCTCCCGGCGAGCTTCGGCAATCGCTTGCCGCGCCTCTGCCGGAGAGACTACGCGCTCCACTCGCCTATGCCTCCTCGTCCTGCACACCGCCCGCGACCGCACGAAGACCGCGGCTGCGAAGCTTCTCAACCTCGGCAGCGGCGTCCGGCTCCATGCGCGTCCCGTGCTCCTCGGCGGGAAAGTCTCCGCCGCGCACATCGCGCGCGTACGCCTGCACGCCGTCGCGTATGGCCGCACCGACGTCCGCGTAGCGCTTGGCATGCTTCGGCGTGAAATCCGCGAGACCGAGGACGTCGTGCAGCACCTGGACCTGCCCGTCGCAGCCCAGACCCGCCCCGATGCCGATCGTAGGTATCTCGATCTCCTCGCTCACGATGGACGCGAGTTCGGCAGGGATGCACTCGAGCACGACGGCGAATGCGCCCGCATCCTGCAGCGCACGAGCGTCTTCGAGGAGCTCGAGCGCCGCGGGCGTCTCCTTCGCCTGGACCTTGTAGCCGCCGAACTGGTGCACCGACTGCGGCGTCAGTCCGACGTGGCCCATCACGGGGATCCCCGCCTCGACGATCCGCTGGACTACCGGGGCCACTCGGCGTCCGCCTTCGACTTTGACTGCCGAAGCACCCGCTTCGGCGAGGAAGCGTCCCGCGTTGCGGAGCGCGTCTTCGGCTGTGATCTGGAACGACAGGAACGGCATGTCCGCTACGACGAGCGCTCGCTTCGTGCCGCGGACGACGGCGGACACGTGCCTGAGCATGTCGTCCATCGTCACCGGCAGCGTCGAGTCGAGTCCCAGCACGACCATGCCGACAGAATCCCCGACCAGTATCACGTCGACGCCGGCTTCGTCCACGAGCCGTGCCGTGGGAGTGTCGTACGCCGTGATCATCACGATCGGCTGCCGCGCGTCCTTCATGGCGCGCAATGCGGTCGTGGTGACGGGTCGCCGCTCAGGTTCCTTGGGTTGCGTGGCGCTCATCCCTCACGCTCCTTCCCTCCGGGCAGTCCCGGCCTCAGCCGACCCGAGGTCCGAGCAGCCCCTCGCAGGTGGGAGCGTGAGTATACCACTCCGAGCGCCGAATCTAGGTGTCTACCTGGCCGAGGAACCTTCCCCTTCCTCGGGGACAGTCTCGGCGTCGTCGGGCGTCTTCGCCTAGGCGTCGTCCGGCGTCTCGTCTTCGACTTCGTCCGGCGTCTTCCCCTCGACGTCGTCCGGCGTCTCACCTTCGGCATCGCCGGTCATCTCGTGGACGCTCGCCCAGTCGATCGGGGCGGACGAGGCCTCCTCGATGAGACGTCGCGCTTCTTGAGCCATCGACGCGGGCACCATGAGACGGAACCGGCGCTGGAAGCCGTACGGATCGCTTGCCTGGTCCGGCGGGAACGGGTCCCAGGCGAAAGGAATGCCTTCTTGTTCGAGCAGGAGGGCGGCGAAGCCTGCGGCCGGTTCGGGATTCCGACCCTGCAACGGTCGCTGGCCGGACGGCGTTGCCGAGAGTTGTATTCCGACCGGAACGGTTCCGGACCCGAACGGCGAAGGGTCGCTGCCGTACTCGCAAACAGGCGCCCACTCTTCGGCGGGAAGCGGGCTCCTGACAGGCCGCGCGGTCACCTCGGCTGCCATCGACGACGGCGTGGCGACGGCGGTGCGCTCCTCGAAGCCGGGCACCGCACCGAGCACGCCGAGAACGCGCCCGACGCGGACGGCCTCGCGTGTCACGGGTCTGCCGTCCGGAAAGCGCACACCCGGGTCGATCTCGAGCAGGGGCGTGACTACGAAGTCCCTCTCCGCAATGCGGGGATGCGGGACGACGAGGTCCTCGCTCACCCACTCCTCGTCTTGCGCCAGCAGGACGTCGAGATCGATGACCCTGGGCGAGTTCGGTGGGCCGGGCTCGCGACCCAGACCGCGCTCGATCTCCTTCAGGGCGTCGAGCAATTCGGGCACCTCGAGAGGAGTGTCGATCACGGCCACCGCATTCGCGTAGAGAGGCTGTCCGGGCGCTCCCCAGGGCTCGGACTCGTAGACGTGCGACGCACCGAGCAGCACCGTCTCTGGCAACTCTTCGATGCGCACGAGTGCCGCCGCGAGATTGACGAGCCTGTCGCCCAGGTTGCTGCCCAGGGCAACGTGCACGGTTCTCATGGCGTCACCGACCGCTGCTGTCGCGAATGGCCGAAGCGACGCGCAGCGCCTCTACGGTCTCGCGAACGTCGTGAACCCGGACCGCACTCGCACCCGTCGCCGCTGCCCACACCGCGGCGGCGATGCTGCCTCCGATGCGGTGCCTCGGTTCTTCGGCACCACCGAGCATACCTATGAACCGTTTGCGCGAAGCCCCCACGAGCACTGGATAGCCGAAGGACGAGAGTTCCGGCAGTGCTCCCAAGAGCAGGAGATTGTGCTCGAGCGTCTTGCCGAAGCCGATGCCCGGGTCGATGCAGATGCGCTCGCGCGCGACGCCCGCGCCCTCGAGCGACAGCGCTCGATCCAGCAGGAAGTCGCGCACTTCTCCCACGACGTCGTCATAGCGCGGATCCTCTTGCATCGTGCCGGGCTCACCCAGCATGTGCATGATGACGACGCCGACATCCGCCGACGCCGCAAACTCGGCCATCCCAGCGTCCCTGAAGCCTCCAACATCGTTAACGATGCTCGCGCCGGCCTCGACCGCGCAGCGCGCAACTTCGGCGTGACGCGTATCGATCGAGACCGGGAAGGATGCGCCTTCGGCAAGCTGAGAAATCACAGGCAGCACCCTGGCCGTTTCCTCGGCTTCGGACAGCTCGGCGGCTCCGGGCCTCGTCGACTCGCCGCCGACGTCGATGATCGCCGCACCGTCCGCGACCATGAGCCGGCCATGGGCGATAGCGGCGTCCGTGTCGGCGTGCTCGCCGCCGTCGGAAAAAGAGTCCGGAGTGACGTTGATGATGCCCATGACGAGCGTGTCACCGAGCGGCATTTCGAAGCGTCCGCAGCGCCAGACGCGCTTCATCTCGTCCAACCTCCCAGCCGCGCCCGTCGCCCCTAGCGTTCTTTGATGAGCGCTAGCGCCTCGGCACGGGTGGCGGGATTCGTGGCGAAGATCCCGCGGACCGCCGAGGTCGTCGTGACGTGACCGGGTTTCTGCGCGCCTCGCATCGACAGGCACAGGTGCTCCGCCTCGATCACCACCATGACGCCCTGTGGTTCGAGGCTGTCGACGATCGTGTCCGCAATCTGCGACGTCATACGCTCCTGGACCTGCGGCCGCTTCGCGAAGACGTCGACGACGCGCGCGAGCTTCGACAGTCCGCAGATCCTGCCGTCCTTGCCCGGTACGTACGCGACATGCGCTGTGCCGAGGAAGGGCATGAGGTGATGCTCGCACACGGAGTAGAGCGGGATGTCGCGCACCATGACCATCTCGCGATGGTCCTCCGAGAACGAAACGCTGAAATGCTGGGTCGGATCTTGCGAGAGACCTTCGAAGACCTCCGCGTACATGTCTGCGACACGGCGCGGTGTGTCTACCAGGCCCTCGCGCCCCGGGTCCTCACCGATTCCCTCGAGGATGAGACGCACGCCTTGAATGATCCTATCGCGATCCATGGGGCCCTCCACCACACATCCCGACTACAGCTCGAACGAAGAACGCGCCCAGCATACCGCACGAGGGCAGGGTTCAATCACCTAGAGACCCGAGCCGAGGGAGCTGAACAGACGAACGATGGATATGATCGCAGGGGTCACGAGCACGATGAGTGTCGCCGGCAGGATGCAGAGCACCAGTGGGAAGACCATCTTCGCGGGAACCTTCTGGGCGACTTCCTCGGCATGCTGGCGCCGCTTGAGCCGCATCTCCGCCGCCTGCGTGCGCAGCACGTTGCCGACGCTCACGCCGAAGACGTCTGCCTGAACCATGGCCATGCAGAACGTGCTCAACTCGAAGACGTCGCACCTGTCTGCAAGCTTGCGTAGCGCCTCCCGCCTCGACATGCCAGCCTGGACCTCGTTCAGTTCGACCGCGAACTCCTCGGCGAGCGGGCCCGATCGAGCCCTGATGAACTTCGCGACGGCTGCGTCGAAGCCGAGCCCCGCCTCAACCGCGATCATCAGCATGTCGAGCATGTCCGGCAACTCGCGGCGGATGAGTTCTTGGCGACGTGCGATCCGTCCGCCGAGCCACACGCCAGGAAGGAACCAGCCGAAGATCGCGGAGAACACACCGATAGCTGCCACGAACACGAACTTCTGTCCCGTGAGATACCCGAAGCCGACACCGAGCACGAGCAGGAGCAGGACGCTGAGGACCTTGAGGGCGATCATCCCGTCACCGCCGATGCCTCCTGGATTCCCCGCCATGCGGGCACGGCGCTCGAGGCTCTGGCGGTACGTCTGCGGCATCAGGCGATGCAGAAGCCCAACGGCAGACTGACCGGCCGGCTTAAGGACGCGCTGCCTGAACGGCGACATGAGGGGTTCCAGTTCATCGGCCTGTCGCCGCTCAGTATCCGAGAGCGTCTTCAGACGCCTCGACACACGCCTTTCCTCAGAGAAGACGAGGTCGAGTACGACCCAGGTAATGACTGCCACAAGAATGGCGACGATCAGACCTATCCCCCTCGCGGTCATGTCAGATCTCCACCTTCGTCAGTCGAATCATCCAGATGGTTCCGATGATGAGCAGCAGCACGCCCACCCCCAGTACAAACAGCGTCAGACTCGATGTGAACAGGACGGAGATGTATGTCGGAGCGACCAGGGAAAGTGCGGCAATCGCGAAGAAGGGCATCACAGATAGGGCTATCGCCGAGAAGCGACTCTCCGCCGAAAGCGCCCTGACGTGTCGCCTTAGCTCTGCGCGCTGCCTGATGGTGTTGACGACGATGTCGAGCACCTCGGCCAGGTTGCCGCCGACTTCGCGCTGGATCGTGATGGCGGCCACGGTCCACCTGAAGTCGTGGCTGTCCAACCGATCGGCCATGCGAAGCAGCGCGTCCTCAAAAGGCAGTCCGAACCGCGTTTCTGATTCGACGCGTCGAAACTCCGTAGCCGAGGGCTCGGCGACCTCTTGAACGACGAGGCTGATGGCTTGCTGGATACCCCAACCGGCTCTCAAAGAGCCAGCGACAAGGCTTAGCACGTCCGGAAGCTGCTCCTCGAACGCAGCGCGGCGACGACCGATGCGTGTCTGCAACGCAACCAATGGACCCGCTACTGCGAGGATGGTGACAATGAGCACGGCGAAGAGGTTTCCGGTGAGCACAAGCACGAAACCCGCGATCGCCAACGTGAAGAGCAGATGGAAGAAGATGTACTCATTGACTCTGAGCGGCAAGCCAGCACGCTCGAGGCTGGTCCTAAATGTGCCGGTGTACCCGCGGCGATCCGCAACGTAGCCTATGGCGTCGATCACCCGCCCGCGACTGCTGTCGCCAGGAGCGCCTTCGGCGGCTGAACCCTTCCCATCGTGCTGCTCGTAGTACCGTAGCTGATCCAAAGCCCCGCGCTTTGGAGCCAGCATCGAGCCAAGCGCCCAGGAACTTGCGCCGACGGCACCGAGCACGAGTGCACCGACGATGAACGCGGCAAATGGGCTTTCCGGGACAGGGGGTACTACGTCCTCGATCCCGAGCCTGCTCTCGGTGTACAGTGGATTCTCCACGGCGGTCGTCAATGAACCCGCCACGTCGCCGTTCTTCGCCAGGATCTCGATCTCCAGGTCCTTCGTCGACGGACGGCTACTCGTGAACGACACGGAATAGAGGCTTCTCAGTTCCTTGGCGATGTCCTCGAAGATGGGGGTCAGGCTGTCCACGTCCTGCACTGACGCGAGACGCCCGCCCGAACTCGTCGCGAGCGCGCCCAGCGGCTTGGGATCGTAGTCAGGCGACTCTAGGGCAACAGCGTACACCGGAGCTCGAGCTTCGTTGACCGCGGCAGATGCGGCGTCGAGGGTGTTGATGCTCGTCATGTCGCCGCCGTCGGACAGGACGGTGATGTAGCGATCACGACCATTGTCTTCGAACGTCCTGGCGGCACGGATGAGCCCGTCGTACAGAGCCGTCTCTTGACCCGCTTTGGCTTCGAGGGCATCGATCGCTCTCGTCAACGCCGTTGCGTCGGATGTGAACCCCGAGAGCACTCGCGGCTCTGAGCTGAACGCCACGACAGCTATCCGATCGTCCGGATGCATCGCAGCTACGAAGCTGCGTGCTGCGGTCTTGGCGGCCTTGAGAGGTCCGCCCTTCATGCTTCCGCTCACGTCGAGTAGAAGCACGACATCGACCGGTCCCCTGTCCTCGGTAAGCACGTGCGCGCGAACGTCCGGCACATCGATCCCATTCTCGAGAATCGTGAAACGCGGATTCCCGTCGGCCGGTATGAGATCAGCCGTGAGGGCCAGCTCGAGGCTTACCTCGGGATAGTCATTTGTGCTCACGTCCTGTACCACGATGCCCGCCGCGCCAACGGACAGAGGCGCTGCCAGCACGATGAGCGCGCATATGGCGAGAATGCGAGAGATCCGACGACCCACCACGATCACTGCCCGGAAGATTGCCCGAGGGCGAACATCTCGGCAGGCATCTCGATGCCCATGTACTCGAGGCGCTCGGCGAACTTCGGCCTCAAACCCGTGGGCTTGAGGTAGCCAAGATAGTGACCGTCCTCGCTCACGCCCATGGAGTAGTCGAAGCTGTATATGTCCTGCATGACGATGGTATCGCCCTCCATGGTCTCTATTTCGGCTACCTGAGTAATACGCCGCGTTCCATCCCTGAGACGACTCAGGTGGATCACGACGTTCAGTGCCGCGGATGACTGCTCACGAATCGCGCGCACAGGAAGGTCGTAGCCAGACATGAGCACCATCGTCTCAATACGGGAGAGGGCGTCTCGCGGCGAGTTGGCGTGGACCGTCGAAAGCGAACCCTCGTGCCCAGTGTTCATGGCTTGCAGCATGTCGAGCGCCTCGGCGCCACGTACCTCACCCACGATTATCCGGTCGGGTCGCATACGCAAAGAGTTGCGTACGAGATCACGTATCGTGACCTGACCCTTGCCTTCGATGTTTGGCGGACGCGACTCCAGGCGCAGCACGTGCTGCTGGTGCAGGCGCAACTCAGCAGCGTCTTCGATCGTCACGATGCGCTCGTCGTCGGGAATGTAGGCGGACACAACGTTGAGAAGCGTCGTCTTCCCTGTTCCGGTGCCCCCCGAGATCAAGATGTTGAGCTTGCCGAGTACGCACGCTTGAAGGAACTGTGTGGTCTGTCTGGAAAGCGTGCCGAACCGAATGAGGTCATCGACCGTGAAGGGGTCGCGGGAGAACTTGCGGATCGTGAGCATGGGCCCGTTGATGGCCAGCGGGTGGACGACAGCGTTCACACGCGATCCGTCAGGCAATCGCGCGTCGACCATCGCCGAGCTTTCATCGATGCGCCGCCCGACCTGTGCCACGATCTTGTCGATGATCCGCAGCAGGTGAGCCTCATCGATGAATCGACCCGACGCGGGATAGATCTTGCCCAAACGCTCGATATAGATCGTCGACGCGTTGTTCACCATCACCTCGGTGATCTCGGGATCATCCAAGTACTCTTGGATAGGTCCATAGCCAAGGATGTTGTCGATGACGTCCGTGATGATCTTGCGGCGCTCGGTTGCCGACAGCGGTGTCGTGTCCTCAGCGAGATACTCACCCAGCCGGCGCTCGATGCGATCTCGCAGTTCGAGCTCGTCGGCTTCCCTGTCGGTGAGTTCAGCCCCCATCTCCTCGATGAGCAGGTAATGGAGGTGGCGGACCACTGAATCCTTCGCACTATTCACCTCGACACCCGTGGCGGCCAGCTCGTCGGCGGATCCGAGAGTGCCCGTGGTGAGTCTGTCAGTGAGTGACATGTGGAAGTCCCTTCGTCAGTCCTTGATCACGTGCTTCGCAAGCTCGGCCAAGCTCTTCGCAACGTCTGACTTCGGCTGGTCGAGCGACACGGGCACTCCGCGATTCACCGAGCGCGGCACGAGTCGGTCGCTTGGTATGCGCACGAGCACCTCGCCCCCGATCGCACGCTCGACTTCAGCCGGCTCGAGGAAGACCTTGCTGTCGGCACGGTTGAGCACAAGTTTGACGAGTCCATTGCGATAGCCGAGCTGTCGCAGCTTCTGAAGCGAAACCTTCGTGTTCTTGATGCTCGGCAGATCCATGGTCGCGACCGCGAGCACTTCGTCACTGCGATCGATCGCAGTCAGCACCATCTCGTCCAAGCGGCCCGGCGTGTCGATGAGTACGATGTCGCCGAGTTCCTTGGCGAGGTCGATGATTCCCGATACTCGCGCCGTCGTGATCGACTCAGCATGCTCGGGTTGTGTCGGAGCCAACAGCACTTTGGCGCCACTCTGATGCTTCTGCATGAATCCGTCGAGCAACTCGGCGTCCAGACGCTCGTACGCCTGTACCGCATCGTAGATGGTGCGAGTGGGCTGCAGCCCCAACATGACCGCGTCATCTCCGAACTCGAGGTCGAGGTCGAGCAGCACGACGCGCTTGTCCAACTTGGACGCGATGTACGCGGCAAGGTTGCTCGCGAGCACACTCTTGCCGACCCCGCCCTTGGTGCTGAAGACGGTGACCACCTTGGCGGAGGCAGTTTCATCGTCACCAGTGGCACTGCGGTAGTTCAGGGCGGCCTGACAGGCGTCAGTCACGGCGGCAGCGAGGTCGCCGTAGGTCGCACCCTCGATTCCGATAGCGTCGCGAAAACCCGAACGCATCGCCGACCGCAGGAGTTCCGCATCGACGGTCCGGGAGATCAGCAGATTCGCGGTACGCATCCCAGCGGCGGCCGAAACGCGCTCCGCCGCCGAGTATGCGGCGGGCTGACTGGTCGCCGGCCCGTACACTACTGCACATGCGTCGCGCTCGATCGCCACGTCTGCGGCTTCCGCCGGAGTTGCGGCATGAATAACCTCGACGTCCTGCGCGTCTGAAGTCAGAACCTTCTCGAGGCGCTGCAGGAAGTCACGGTCAGGATCGCTGATGACTATGATCGCCATGTCATACCTACTCGATCACGCCGGGATATCTTTGACCCGGCGTCCCGGGCACCTCTGTGGTGCCAGAACCGAGCAGGGCGAGCCACACCTTGCCCTCCTCTTGGGCAAAGACCAGCTTCTCGGCGTCCGCGGGGGACAGCGCGAGCGTGAGTGTGCTGGACACCTCATCTTTCGCGGCAGCCCGGGAACTGGTGGGGGCAATCCCGCCTGCCTCCTCGCCTTCCGAATCACCTAGGACCGATGTCGTGGAGACACCGACCGCGAGAACCCGAGCCTTGGGCAGTATCAGCTTCGTGACGGCATCCTCGATCTCGAATGTCGCGTATACGACGACCGAATCGCCCGGCCGAATCAAACCTGCGACACCTCGGGAAGCACTGTTAGGGAGCGATACTGCGACGTAGTCTTCGGGCACGGCGAACGAAAGACCTGCCTCTGTGGGAAGGCTGAACCGACCTGTGGTCACTTGCTCGCCCTTAGTGAGCGGGGCCGTGAGCAGTTTCCCCTCGATTACGGCAATGGATGACACCGCTCCGTCCGCGACATAGCGTCGGGGCATCTCAGCCAAAGCGATATAGTCCTCGTCTATTAGCTCCTCAGCAGACAGACCCGCAGGGAGGTCCTGCTGGGCCACCAGCACTTCGACCGGCTGCTCCTCGGCCGCAATTGCAGACCGCGCACTCTCCACGTAGTTCACCGCGGCGAAAGCCGCGAATAGACCCAGCACTACAGCGATAATCAGTATTACAATCTTGGTCCGCATCCGTTTCCCTTCGCCACGCAGCCATCCGAACGCACCGACCGCGCCGTACTCCGAACCCGATCATTCTGACAGCCAGTACACAACACCTGCGTAGTCCACGTAGCCACCCGGGTCGAATGTGTCGCCTGGGACTACTTGGACAAACTCTGAGAGCAAGACGCCGTCTTTGAAATCGGGATCGTTGTGGATGAACATGTTCAGGAATCCCACAACTATTGTGGTCGTCGTGCCGTTCACCGAGTCCCAATCGTACGGATCCCCCTGGGCGATGATGATCACGGGGCACGTTATCAGCCGATTGCAGTGGCTGCCGTCGGATTCATGGGTCGGTTCGACGATTCCGTCTTCGACGTGCAGCTCGCCCAAGTCGTGCGGTCCGCACGTCTCGTTGAAGTAGTCGACCAGCGAGCTGAAGTTGGGATTCGTCGGCGACCCGGTCTGGGTGTCGATCTCGTCACCAATGCTCACGGGGTCGCTGGTCCCGCCGACAGATATGACACCCTTGGTGTTCGTCTCGCCGTCGGTGAATGGTGTGAGATCCACGAAATGCCAGTTGCCCTGCTCTTGATCACCGTTGTCCATGACGAGCTCGATCATCTGACCGGGGTCGTAGCCGTACGGTGCCTCTGTCGTGCCCGTGGCACATATGCCGAAGGGCATGAGCCCGCTGCCATACGTAGTGGGCGACCCGATGATAGCGGTTGCGTGCGCATCCACCTCTGCCGTATCGCGCCCGATCGCACGGGCAAAGAACAGGCCCATAGCGGGATCAAGCAAGTCGACAGTGATGGTGTCGTTGGCAACGAACGTAGAGCTGACGGTGAACTGGGAGTCACTCGCCTCCGGCGCGTTGATGGACGCGTAGTTCTCGGCAACAGCCACCGCCATTCCCGGATCACCGGGTAGTTCCTGCACGCCGGCAAGTGCTGCCGCGTCTGCCCCGGTCTGCATCTGTCGTCTGTGCGAGTAGTACGCACCCGCGTCTACTGTGACGGCAGCGAACGCGAGCAAGACGACGATGAGGACGGCCACCATGAGAGCGACCGCGCCGTCGTCGCGAACCGCCAGCGAGGTGAAGCTACATGGCTCTGACGCTGGACTGTGGCGCCTGTCCATTTCTGATCACTCTTTCCGCATCGTCGCCGTGCTCGAGAGCGTTGGCGGGTCCCCAAGGCTAAGAGGACCCCCCAATGGGACGACCCTCCAGCTCCACGGATAGCTGACAGTCACGCTCACGGACTCCGGGTCCGGCTCTGTCAGGGAGATGCTCAGTCCGCTGGCGGTCGTAAGTGGATACGCGCGCTGTTCCACCACCGAAGGGTCCCACAATGAGCCGTCTGCCACCGCTGCCATCCGCGCGCCTTCGCGGGCGGCGTGGGTGACCGCGAGCTGGGCCTGGAATACGAACCCGAACTCGAGCATACCGAAAAGCAAGATGAGTAGCAGGGGGACAACGACCGCGAACTCAAGTGCTACCGCGCCGCGATCACTGCCTCGTACAACCCACCTTGGGCTCTTCATCGTGTCCCTCCATAGCAGACGAGGGCGGGGCGACCCAGCCGCGACAGCGACCGCGGATCGCCGCGCCCTCGGCGTTTCGTTCACAGTGCCCCGTTCAGGACACCCGAGCGAGCAGACCTACGGAGTCGGCGCGGGAGGCGCCGCGACCACGTTGGGGAACAGGTCCGAGAAGAAATCCCGGAGCTCTCCGCCGAAGATCAGGGCACCGGCGGCCAAGAGAACGACGATGCCGACGACCAGGACCGCATACTCGAGCGCCGTGGCGCCATCGTCAGAGTCCATCCAGTTGCGAGCGTGCACCTTCAGCCAATTCAACCTTACAGACATCGGACACCTCCATGTTCCTCGAGACCCGTGACGAGCCTCGCTCCGATACGTCCACAAAGCAGACCGTGGACACCTTGATGTTGACATCTATCTTTCCCCGTTCAGAAGCTCCTGGGTATCCTCTGCGCGGTCGCAAACAAGGACCAGAAGTAGGAACCTCGGTGTCGTCCATGAGTATGAGCTGCAGCGCTGTCGGCAGACGCGACCTATGCCTTGGACCCGCCCGTTTCGCGTGATTCAAGGCTGACGATGCCCATCTGCACTGCCGCGAGCACCGCTTGGGTGCGATCCGACTGGCCGAGCTTGCGCAGGATGTGGCTGACGTGAGTCTTGACCGTTGTCTCTCCGATCCACAACGCCCGCCCGATCTCCTTGTTGCTCATTCCTGCCGCCATCAGCCGCAGGACTTCCATCTCGCGGTCCGAGAGCAGGTTGCGCTCTGGCGGCATCCCATTGTCGTTCCTGCTACCCGATATCACGCGGGTAGCGATCTTCGAGTCGAACACCGACTGCCCATCTGCCACGCTGCGCACTGCCTGGACGAGCGTCTCCGGGCGCGTGTCCTTGAGAAGATAGCCGCTTGCCCCGTTGGCGAGAACGCCGAAGACCTCTTCGTCGTCATCGAAACTCGTCAACACGATGACTTTGGAATCGGGGCAAGTCTCGTGCAGCTCCCGACAGACTTCGACGCCGCTCATCTTCGGCATGCGCAGGTCGAGCAGTACGACATCGGGCGTGATCTCTCGAACGAGCAGCGCCGCTTCTTCGCCGTCTGAGGCCTCGCCCACGACCTCTATGTCGGGTTCGGCCTCGAGCATCGTGCGCAGTGCGTAGCGGACGAGCTCGTGGTCGTCTGCAATGAATACTCGTATCGCGTCCATTCGCCCCGCCTAGACAGGCAACCTGACATAGATAGTGGTACCCGAACCCGGCTCCGACACGACATCAAGTCGACCACTCTCCCGTTTCACGCGCTCGTAGATGCTCCGCAAACCGAGCCCCTCTCCGCCACTCGAGCGGGCATTCGCGACAGGGTCGAAACCGCTCCCGTCGTCGGCAATCCTAAGAGAGACGCCGTTCTCGGCGTACATGATGACGACCTCGAACTTGGAGGCGCCAGAGTGCTTCACGACGTTGCTGACAGATTCCTTTGCCACGCGATACAGACACGCTTCGGCAGCAGGCGTGATGTTGCGCACCTCTCCCTCGACGCTGACGGTCCCGCGGACGGCCTCTCCCGACGAGACCTCGTGAACCCAGTACTCGATTGCTCCTGCGAGTCCGAGTTCCTGCAGCTTCACGGGCCGCAGGTCGTAGATGAATCGCCGCAACTCCTTCCGGCTCAGGTCAACTGCTTCCTGTAGCTCGTCGAGCCGCGTCGCCACGATCACGGGTTCTCTCAGGACCTGCTTTCGGCAGACCTCCAAGCCCAGCGCGACGCTGAACAGCGACTGCGCGATGCCGTCGTGCATCTCCCGCGCGATCCTGTCGCGCTCGCTGGCGAGCAAGACGTACTTGCTCTGCTCGGCAAGCCGCGCGTTCTCGATCGCGATGGCCGCAAAAGCTCCGAGAACGCCCAGGAAGTCCACCTGCTCGGGAGAGAATTCGTGAGAGGCCGAGTTGATTGCCGCAAGCAAACCGATTGGACGATCGTGCACGCTGATCGGCACGCTCAAGAGCCACGCATCGTGCTCCCGGTTGAAGTTCAGGTAGGAAGAGCGTTCGCGGAACACGGCCGGCGCGATCTCCGCAAGCTCACCTGCCCACCACTCCTCAGGGTGCTCCGAACGACTCCCGCGCACGACGAGCGTGTCCGAGTCCAGGTTCTCGCTGTGCTCCTGCGTGAGCACGAGTGCGGCCTTCTCGGTGTTGGTGATCACCTTTGAGCGAGCGACGATCGTCTCCAGAACGTCGTCGAGAGACAGCGTCGACGACACTGCCGACGCCACGTCGTTCAGTGCGCTGATGAGTTCGGTTTGACGTCTGCGGCGCGGGACTATGCCGCGAAGGAGAGAGCGCCAGAAGCGGCGCAAGACGGGTACGGGCTGCGAAACGACCGTCGAAGCGCCAAGCATCCCGTCGGAGATCACGGATGCCTCGACGCTCTCCACTCCCCGAGGCTGCATAGAGTGTCCTGTGTCGGATGCCAATACGAGCGGGGCCTGCAAACGCGCCAACACCGTACACTCGGGATTATACCCGCACGCCTCGGGCGGGGTGAGATGCGGACTAGGCGCCGGTCACTGCAGGCGGCGCACCGGTAGCCGGCTTGACGCCACCGGACTCCTCCGCAGCTGCCACCTCTTCGTGCTCGTCTGACTCTTCGGGCTCGCCGACATCCTCGTCCCCGGACGAAGCCTCCTCTTCGAGGAGGAAGTCGTCCCATCGGTCCTCGAGCAACGCCTTCAGGGCATCTCCGTCCACCGACTCTCGCTCGATGAGCACGCGCGCCATGAGATCGAGTTGTTCTCGCCGGTCCGTGAGTATCGTGCGCGCCTTGTCATACGCCTCGTCGATCAGCCTCGAAACCTCCTTGTCGATCTCGAAAGCGATCTCGGGGCTGTAGTCCGGATTCGAAGCCCAGTCCCTGCCGAGGAATACCTCGTGAGCGGCATCGCCGAATGTCTGCGGGCCGAGCTTCTCGGACATGCCGAAGCGGGTGACCATCTGCTTCGCCACCTTCGTGGCGCGCTCGATGTCGTTGCCGGCGCCGGTCGTGATGTCGCCGATCGCAAGCTCCTCCGCAACGCGACCGCCAAGGAGCATCGACAAGTCGTCGAGCATCGACTCTCGCTTCTCGAGGAAGCGGTCCTCCTCCGGCAGCGCCAGCGTGTAGCCGAGGGCGCGACCGCGCGGGATGATCGTCACCTTGTGGACCGGGTCGGCGTTGGGCAGAATGTGGCCCACTAGCGCGTGACCGGCCTCGTGATAGGCGATTACCTTCTTCTCCTCATCGGAGATGATGCGGCTCTTGCGCTCGGGACCCGAGATGACGCGCTCTATCGCCTCGTCGAGCTCGTCCATGGACACGCGCTTCTTGCTTCGTCGAGCGGCCAGAAGAGCCGCTTCGTTGACCAGGTTCGCGAGGTCCGCACCGGTAAATCCGGGGGTGCGTCGCGCCAGCACTTCGAGCTCCACGCCTTCCTCGAGCGGCTTGCCGCGCGTGTGGATATTGAGGATGCCCACGCGACCCTTGATGTCAGGACGGTCGACGACGATCTGGCGATCGAAGCGACCGGGGCGCAGGAGTGCCGGGTCGAGGATGTCCGGACGGTTGGTCGCGGCGATGAGGATGACGTTCGCCTTCAGATCGAAGCCGTCCATCTCCACCAGCAACTGGTTCAGGGTCTGCTCGCGTTCGTCATGACCGCCACCCAGGCCGGCACCCCGCTGACGTCCCACCGCGTCGATCTCGTCCATGAAGATGATGGCTGGCGCAGCGGCTTTTGCCTGCTCGAAGAGGTCGCGAACCCGGGACGCACCCACGCCCACGAACATCTCGACGAAGTCCGAGCCCGATATCGAGAAGAACGGCACCGCAGCCTCACCGGCCACCGCTCTGGCAAGAAGAGTCTTGCCGGTGCCCGGAGGGCCTACGAGCAACACACCCTTCGGAATCTTCGCACCGAGGGCCTGGAACTTGCCTGGGTTGGCCAAGAACTCCTTGATCTCCTCAAGCTCTTCGATAGCCTCGTCGGCGCCGGCGACGTCCTTGAACGTCACGCGCGGCTGATCGCGCGTCATTCGCTTCGCGCGCGCCTTGCCGAAGGACATGATCTTGCTGTTGCCTCCCTGCATCTGGTTCAGGAAGAAGAACATGAAGAAGATGAGCAGGCCGATCGGCAGCAAGTTGATCAGCAGCGCACTGAAGGAGAAGCCTGTCTGCGGGTCGATCGTGAAGTTGACATCCGGATGGCCGGCCATGAACTCATTGAGCCAGTCCTCGCCCATAAACGAGGATTTGAAGTCGACGGCGGCTCCGTCGCCCTTCCCTTTCGCCTCGCTGTCCGGCCAGTACTTGCCGGTGATCTGCCCATCGCGCGCGAGAGCCTTGGCCTCGAGGATGCGCCCCTCTTCGACATTCTTGACGAATTCGTTCGTCGTGAGTTCCGCCGCCTGCGGGGGTCCACCCACGACCGTCAAGAAGATGACGCCCAGCGCGCCGAGTATGAGTAGATAGAAGAGGACGGTCCTCAGATTCTTGTTCACGTTACGCAACTCCTTGCGTCGAGATCTCTAGGGATGCTCCGCATGCACCTGGGACCGCAACACGCCGATGTAGGGCAGGTTCCGGTACCGCTCCACGAAGTCCAATCCGTATCCGACGACGAATTCGTCGGGTATTTCGAACCCGACATACTTACAGGTGATAGGTACCCGCCGCTTACCTTCTTTGCTCAATAGCGTACAGACCTCGAGCGAGGCTGGCGAGCGAGACGAGAGGTTCTTCAGCAAGTACTTCAGCGTGAGCCCGGTGTCCAGTATGTCCTCGACCACCAGTACGTGGCGACCTTCGATACTCTCGTCGAGGTCTTTGATGATGCGAACCACACCGGAAGACTTGGTGGACGAACCGTAGCTCGACACCGCCATGAAGTCGATCTCCACGGGTGAAGAGATCGCGCGCGACAGATCCGCGACGAAGAGTGCGGCACCCCGAAGCACGGCGATGAGCAGCACGGGCTCGTCGCCGTAGTCCCGGCTGATCGCCTCGCCCAGCTCGCGTATGCGACCTTGGATCTGCTCCTCGGTCAACACGATTCTGTCGATGTCGGCGTCCATCCCGCTCCTTGCCATAGTCTTCTCGGCTCTATACTGTGCTCTCGGTCGGCTCCCAGGTCAGACGCACCGCCGTTGTCGTCTCCGACGTTACCTTGTAGTCCTCGCTCATCCTCACGCCCGCGACCCACACGACATGCTCGCCGTCTCTCACAACGGGTGTGACGCCTCGTGCCCGCCTCGGAACCTTTGCGTCAACGAGCAGGTCGGAGACCTTCTTCGTCCCGTCCATGCCAAGCGGCCGCATCCTGTCGCCTTCTCGCGGACCCTCCACTACTAGGTCCGAGGGCTCCTCGCCCACGTCGACAACGATGCTTGTGGGGGTTCCGGACGAGTCGCGAGTATTGCTCTCCTCGGCCCGAATCGTTCCTGCATCGCCGAGTTCGAGCACACCCGGGACAGGGAGCAAATGAGGTGCCAGTGCCGGGACTTCCTCGAACCCTCGCGACACTATCATTTTATCGTACTCGGTGACCGCCCTGATGCCCTCGGGCAGGTCGCGAGCGAAGGAGTCGTCCTCGATGCCGACCACCAGTGCCTCGACGTGCTCGAACTCGAGCCTGGAGGCCTCAGGCAGCGCGGTCTTGAGTGCCGCGCGCAAAGCTCGCCGCCTCATCGGTCGTGACAACGTGCGCATCATGGTCCGGTCGAAGCGGATCCCGCCTTCGGCGTATTCGGCGAAATCGCGCGCGAAAGCCTCGGCCATCTCTTCGAGGAGGTCATCCTCGTCTCCGAGTATCTCCAGAGTGCGCGCCAGCGCGTCGTGTACGCGAGGGTTGATGTCGCGCAGGACCGGCAGTAGCTCGTGGCGGATTCGGGCCCTGAGACGGGTCGTGTCCAGGTTCGTGTGGTCCTCTCGCCATTCCTGGCCGAGTTCCCGCAGGTAGTCGCGGATGTCTTCCCTCGAACAGTCCGCCAGCGGTCTCACCACACGACCTCGGACCGGACGCAAGGACGTAAGCCCTTTCGCACCCGCGCCCTGCGCAAGTCGCATCAAGAACGTCTCGATCCGGTCATCGAGGGTGTGCCCGACGGCGATGCGCCCTTCGGCAGGTGCCAGACCCGCCGAAGCGCAAGCGGCATCGAGCTCCTCTCCGGCAAACCGATATCGCACCCGTCTGCCCGCATCCTCGAGATTGAGACCCTGCTCCTCGGCGAATGCGGCGACATCGTAGCGCACGACATGGAGGGGTACGGCCAGTCCGGCGCAAAGGTCGCGCACGAACGCCTCGTCCGCGTCGGCCGAATCACCTCGAAGCAAGTGATTGACGTGCAGCGCCCGAATCTGGATGTCCTCGGCCAACTCGCCGTTGGCGAGCAGGCGCACGAGTGCTGTGCTGTCGGCACCGCCGGAGATGAGCACCAGTGCCATCCCGCCCGGCGGCAGCATTTCGAATTGGGCGATGGTCGCCCGGGCGCGCTCGACGACGCGCTCGACGACGCTATCGTTCGTCGCGTGCATGATACACAGCGTATTACGCCGCCCTCGCGCGTGGCTACAGATGAGATGGCACGAGAAGGCCTTCGGTCTGTGCCAGCAGCCTGTCGGCAAGCACGGCAAGCAGCGCTGCGGTCAGCGCCCCTTCGAGCACGTAGGCGGGATTCTGCACCTGAATGCCCCCGATGATCGGATCGCCGAGACCGCCGGCCCCCACCGCAGCGGCAACCGTAGCCGTGCCGATGTTGATGCTCACCGATGTTCGAATCCCCGCCATGATGACCCGGGTTGCGAGCGGCAGCTCGATGGCGAATAGGATGCGAACTTTTCCCATTCCCACGCCTCGAGCGGCGTCGAGCGCGTCCACAGGCACGGCCTCGAGCCCGGCAACGGTATTGCTCACCACAGGAAACAATCCGTACAGGAACAGGGCTACCACCGCGGGCCACAACCCGAAACCGAGAATCGGCATCATGATCGCGAGCACGGCTATCGGCGGGAACGTCTGCCCGAAATCGACCGCAGCCGCAACGATGTCGTGGAAGTCGCGTCCCGACTCACGGGTGACCCAAACTCCCAACGGAAGGCCCACGAGCAGCGTCAGTCCGCTGGAGATACCCACGATGACCAGGTGTTCCCAAGCCAGCTGTGCGAGCGTAGCGCTCGGATAGATGGGCTTCGCTTCGGCAGGGAAGAGAGCTCCCAGCCAACGTTCCCAAAGTCCCTGTTGCATCACCAACCATGCGAATGCGGCGGCAGCGACCGCTGCGACCGCAAAGCCCCGCCACGCGCGCCGGGGCGTCGATGTCTCGGCGCCGGCCGTCACGACGACTCCTCCCCCGCGGACTCCTCGGTCGGCTGCGCCATATGCGAATCCCCCGCCGTCATCGTCGATTCGATGTCCGCAAGCCCTATCTCGCCGAGGAGCGCTCCTCGGCCATCGACCACTGCAACCGAACGGAAGCCTAGGGCGAGCATCAGAGAGAGCGCTTCTTTCAGGGACGACCCGGACTGGACAGCGGCCTCGCGCCACGCAATCCGGGTGATCGCCTCGTCGGGGTGCACGCCACCTGCGACGTCCACACAGTCCATCCAGCCCAAGAGGACCCCTTCGGCATCCACGACGTAAACGAAACGCATCGACCCGCAGGCTGCGCGCATGATGTCTTCCGCATCACTGTCGCGAATCATCGGCGCCTCGGCACGCATCACATCGTCCACGCTCACCCTTCCGAGACGCTTGAGCGCCCGGTCAGCCCCCATGAAGTCGTGCACGAACTTGTTCGCAGGGTGGTCTATCAGCGCCTCAGGCGTTTCGTACTGCTGCAAGCGGCCATCTCGCATCAGCGCAACGCGGTCGGCCAAACGAATCGCCTCGTCCACGTCGTGGGTCACGAAGATCACGGTCTTGCGAAGCTCGCGCTGGATGCGCGCGAACTCGGCCTGCAGCCTTTCGCGCGTGAGAGGGTCTACGGCCCCGAAAGGCTCGTCCATCAGCAGCAGCGGGGGATCTGCGGCCAGCGCCCGTGCGACGCCGATGCGCTGCGCCTCGCCACCCGAAAGTTGTCGCGGGTACTTCGTTCCGTACTCCGCAGGATCGAGGCCCACGAGGTCCAGGAGTTCGGCGACCCGCCGCTCGATCCGCTCGCGCTTCCAACCGAGGAGCTTCGGAACGGTCGCGATGTTCCCGGCGACGGTTAGGTGCGGAAAGAGGCCGACGGACTGGATCGCGTAGCCGATATGCCTGCGAAGCTCCACGGCGCTCGCCGACATGATGTCGCTGCCATCCACCTCTATGCGTCCGCTCGTCGGCTCGACGAGCCGGTTGATCATCCGCAAGGTCGTCGTCTTGCCACACCCTGAAGGGCCGATCAGCACGCACACCTCGCCGGACGGTACTTCCAGAGTCAGATCGTCGACGGCCACGGTATCCCCGTAGCGCTTGGTCACTCCCTCCAGCCGAATCATGCGCCGACCTCCCTGATTCCCGGCGAGACGATCGCCCGCGCCACAAGCCGCATTCCAACGTCCACCAGAAGCGCGAGAGCGACCATCGGCAGAGCTCCCAACAGCGTCAGATCGTCGGCCTGCTGCCCCCAGCCGAGAAACACGAGCACGCCCAGGCCGCCCGCTCCAACGAACGCAGTGACGGCCGCTATGCCTATGACGAGCACGGCCGAAGCCCGGACGCCCTCGAGCAAGAGCGGCAGAGCTAGCGGCGCTTCAATCCGAACAAGAAGCTGGGTGCGACTCATCCCCATTCCTCGGCCCGCGTCCAGGGCCCCGGCGTCGACACCCGCAAGACCGACATACGTGTTGCGCACGATGGGCAGGAGTGCGTACAGGGTGAGAGCGATCACTGCAGGCAGCGTGCCTATGCCGGGAAGCCCGAGTGCCGCGAGCGGCAGCACCAGCAGGCCGAGAAGCGCAAGTGACGGAACGGTCTGTATAATCCCCGCCACACCGAGCCCGACCTCACGCACGACACGGCTGCGCGATGCCGCCACGCCGAGCGGTACTCCTATGAGCGCGCCCAAACCGAGGCCCGCTCCGGACAGTACGAGATGCTCGCGCACGAGTTGCCAGAACCGCTCGGACTGCGCCACGTACTCCCGAGCCAGCGAGAGGTCCCCGAGGCCTCCCCATGCCACGGACATGACGAGACTCGCAGTCACCGCAACTGCCGCAGCGGGACCGAGTAGGGTCGACCGCGGCCCCCGCGTTCCGGCAAACCACACAACAGCACCGCCCACGAGAACGAGCCAAGCGCCCGCACCGACCGACACGCGGGCTACGGGACTCGCTACTTGC
>JAOUET010000127.1 GCA_029858605.1 Coriobacteriia bacterium
CGATCAGGCCGGCCCACCACGTGACGTGCTGCTGCTCCTCGACGGCCATGCGCGAGAAGACCTCCGAGAGTTCGGGCTTGTCGCACGAAGCCGACATCGTTTCGTACGTGGACTGTGCAAGTTCGTCCATGTTCTGGCACAGTTCGAGGATAGAGCGCACAGGGGCACCTCCTCCGAAGACCGGACGACGCGTGCGGCGCGCTCGCCGGTGTAGCGCGCGGCACCCGCATACTCTCAATATACCTGTCGCAGAGGTGTCGCCGCTACTTGCCGGGGGTTTGGCTAGTCACCCTCAGCGTCTTCCTCCGCCTCGCTTCGCGCGCCCCTCGTCTTGCGCAACATCGCGATGAGCACGACCGCGAGCGCACTGCCGAGTACGAGGAGGATCACGATGCCTGAGGAGGAAGAGCTGTCGCCTGCGGGGGCTGCATCCGGCGACACGGCCGCCTGCCCCGGAACGTAGTCCGCCACAAGCTCAAGGCGCTGATCGGCGGGGACGTCGGACAGCTCGAGGTAGAGCACCGTGGATCCGGAAGGGCCAGCCTCTGGCTGCGCTCCGGCCGTGAACGTCGTGAGTTGGGAGCCGGCGGGCACGAGCATGCCCAGGCTCAACGACCCAACGTCGTCGGCAGGTGTCCATGCCAGCAGAGACCGCACGCCCACCTCCGTCGCGAAGACGGCCTGAGGCACGTCGAGCTCGATCTGCCCCGTGCGGCTCTGACTGAGCGTGAACGTCGCGACGTCGTAGCCCTTCTCGGTGTGCGTGACTTGAGGTTGGATCGTCGGGTCGTTCTCGAGAGGTCCGCCGAGGATCTCGCCTGCCCACACCATCTCCATACCTTCCGGGACAGCGAGGCGCACCTCGGCCGGAAGAGCACGGGTCTCTGGAAGCGTTCCCGTGATGATCATGACTGGAACACCGCCCTGACCTCCCGGGTCGAGCTGCACCGACACGCTTTCCCACTCCGTCGTCTCCTGGGCGAAAGCAGGTGCAGCACATGTGACGGCAAGACCGAGCAGCGTCATCGCCGCGAGCTTTCCGAGCGTCTTGTGGACCCGAATCGTCATTCTTGCCTCCGGTTGAGGGGCTAGTCATGTGGTCGCATTATGCAACAAGCGTGCCTGCAGTGGCTCGCGCCTTGCACCGGCACCGGCTGGCGGGGAAGATAAACGCATGACGTACGAACCGCGTACATATCGGCGTGCGGTCGCACCCGAAGGCCTGATTTCCTTCGAAGTAGTCATCAAGGAAACCGACCTACACATCTCCTCTCAGCGCGAGCTTGCGGATCTCGCGGAGGATCTCGTCGTGCGCTCGCGGTGGGACATCGAGGAGTTCATACGCACGCATCCCTACTTCGGCGAGACGTTCGCGCCGATCGACGTGCCCGAAGACGCACCGCCCATCGTGGCTCGCATGGCCCAAGCGTCGAAGGTTGCCAGCGTCGGGCCGATGGCAGCGGTTGCCGGTGCAATCGCCGAATACGTGGCGCGCGGTCTGGCCGAGGAGTCGCCCGAGGTGATCGTCGAGAACGGTGGCGACGTGTTCCTCATGGGCAAGCAAGATCGCGTGATTGCGCTGTGGGCGGGCGAGCGAGGCATCCCTGGCGTGGGCGTTCGGATACCCGGAGGCCTGCTTCCGGTAGCCGTATGCACCTCTTCGGGGCGTGTCGGTCACTCGACCTCCCTCGGAGACGCCGACGCCGTAACCGTTCTCGCGCGCAACGGGGCTCTCGCGGACGCCGTTGCGACCGCGCTTGCCAATCGCGTTCGCGAGCCCGCGGACATCGAAGAGGCCATCGAGGCGGCGCGAAACGTACTCGGCGTGTTGGGAGTGATCGTCACGATCGACGGGCACATGGGCGCCTGGGGCAACGTCCACCTCGTTTCGCTTGCGCAAGACTGATCGGGCCGGCGGGCCCGACGTGCTACCGGGAAGGGCGGATGATGGACAGCATCGACGAACTGGATATGTATGAAGCCGAGAAGCGGCTGGCGCTCTACAACGAGTACCGCGACGCCGCCCGCGTCTTCACCTACTACGTGGAAACAGAGCTCCGTGCTTACCTCGCGAATGGCGTGACGGTCACTCCGCATGCAGGCGAAGGTGGCGTGTTCTTCGAGGTACAGATGACCGATGTCTGGATCTACGAGGCAGAGCGGCTCAACCGGTTCGTGCCGGAAGCGACCGTCTGGGCGGTGACGGACGTGCACATCCAGCGTCTAAAGGCCGAGGAGTAATCGCCCGCGATGCCCCGACCCGCCGACCGAGAGGCCGCCGAGAAGCGCGCTTTGGCGCTGCGCCGAGAGGTCTCGCATCACGACTACCTCTACTACGCGCTCGATTCTCCCCAGATAAGCGATTCGGCCTACGACGCCCTCGTTCGCGAGCTGGTCGAGATCGAGGAGGCGTGGCCGGATCTAGTCACACCCGACTCACCGACGCAGCGCGTCGGCGCGCCTCCAAGCGACGCGTTCGAGAAGGTCGAGCACGCGCAGCGGATGTACTCGCTCGACAACGCAATGGATCTGGAGGAGCTCGACGCGTGGCTCGAGCGCGTGCGCGACTCTTTGGGCGACCGTGAATGCGCGTACGTCTGCGAGCTGAAGATCGACGGGTCCTCGTTGGCGCTGACGTATCGAGACGGCATCCTGACGCGGGCGGCGACACGCGGTGACGGCCGGGTGGGCGAGAACGTCACGGCGAACGTGCGCACTGTACGCGACGTGCCGCTGAGTTTGCGCGACGACGCTGGAGATGCGAGCGTCGAGGTCCGCGGCGAGGTCTACATGCCGAAGACGAGCTTCGAGCGGCTCAACGAGGAACAAGAAGAGGCGGGTCAGTCACCGTTCGCAAACCCGCGCAACGCAGCCGCGGGCGCGGTGCGGCAGAAGGACCCGTCTGTGACCGCATCGCGCGACCTGGCGACGTTCATGTACGCGCTAGCTGATTCGCGCTCCTTGGGCCTCTCGCGCCAGAGCGAAGCACTGGAGTGGCTGCAGGCCGCCGGCTTCCATGTGAATCCCGATGTCGTGACATGCGCCGACGCGCGCGAGGTCCACGCGTTCTGCGAGCGCGCACTCGAGAAGCGCGAGGCACTGCCCTACGAGATCGACGGCGTGGTCGTGAAGGTGGATGCGTTTGCCGTCCAAGAGGAGCTCGGCCACACGAGCAAGGCTCCCAGATGGGCGATCGCCTACAAGTTCCCGCCCGAGGAGAAGACGACGGTTCTCCGCGGCGTCGACGTTCAGGTGGGGCGGACCGGCGCGCTCACGCCACGAGCCCTGTTCGATCCCGTCACCGTTGCTGGATCGACTATCGCGAGGGCGACACTGCACAACGAGGACGAAGTGCACCGCAAGGACGTGCGCATCGGCGACACGATCGTTGTGCGCAAGGCCGGTGACGTGATCCCGGAGGTTGTAGGGCCGGTCCTCGGCATGCGTCCCGCCGACGCGCAAGAGTGGCACATGCCCGAGGCTTGTCCGTCCTGCGGAGAAGCCGTTTGGCGACCGGAAGACGAGGTGGTCACGCGCTGCACGAATGCGGCGTGTCCCGCGCAGCGTCACGAACGTCTGCTGCATTGGGCCAGCCGAGGAGCCATGGATATCGACGGGCTCGGCGAGGAGATCCTGCGGAGGCTCGAGGACACCGGACTCGTGGACGACCCTTCGGACATCTACCGGCTCGACCTAGAGACCCTCGAATCGCTTCAAATGGGACGCGAGAAGCAGGACGGCGCGCGGGTGACGCTAGGCACGCTCGTCGCGGGAAAGGTGCTCGCCGGCGTCGTCGAGTCAAAGGAGCGTCCGCTGAGGAGAGTCCTCTTCGGGCTCGGCATCCGACATGTCGGTTCGACGGTTGCCGAGGCTCTCGCCGCAGCGTTCACGTCCATCGATGCGATCCAGGAAGCCGCGATGACCGAACCAGACTCACCGACCGAGGACCCGATCGCCGCGGTAGAGGGCGTGGGGCCGAAGATCGCGGCCTCGATCCGCAACTTCTTCGCGGGTGAGGAGAACCGCGCGCTCGTGGGGCGTCTGCGGTCCGCCGGCGTCGTCATGAGGGACGCGCGCGTGGAGTCTGCAAGGCCGCAGACCCTCGCCGGGCTGACGTTCGTGTTGACCGGGGCGCTGGCGAGGCACACCCGCGATGAGGCGGGCGCCGCTCTGAAGGCGCTGGGCGGGAAGGTTTCCGGGAGCGTGTCCGCCAAGACCTCCTTCGTCGTGGCAGGGGAGGATGCCGGCAGCAAGCTCGGCAAGGCCCTCGAACTCGGCGTGCCGGTGCTCGATGAGGCCGCGCTCGAGCGAATCCTCGAGGTGGGCGAGCCGCCCGCGCCCGCTTCCGGCGACACCGCGACAGAGCCGGTCGAGTAGGTCGATGTCGCGAGCGAGCTCACAACTTCGCCTGGATCCCAACCGCTGCGATCGGTGCGGCCGGTGCGAGCGCGTGTGCGACAAGGGCGCCCTCAAGGTGGGCGCGAGCTACATCTTCGTCGACTGGCAGAAGTGCGACGCCTGCTTCGAGTGCGTGGACGCTTGCGACCGCGGAGCGATCGAGCGCAAGGGCGCCACAGGTGCGCGGGTTGCCGCGGTCTCGGCAGGCAAGGCAGCACGAGGTCAGGGCGCTGCGAGTGCCGAAGCCAAGGGTTCCGGCCGAGGAGCGTCCTCAAGCACCGGTCCGAAGCCGCGCGCTAGAACCGTGGGCGCGCCGGTGCACTGGACGCTTGCGGAGGCTGCCGCCGTTCTCGCGGTCACCTTTGCGGCGTTCCTCGGCAAGGATGTCCTGCTGGCGCAGAAGTGGGTGATCGCCCTCACACCGAGCTCGCACGTGCTCGCGCGAGTCGCGGCTCTGGCTGCCTACTACGCGATCCAGGTTGGAGCGCTCCTGCTGCTGGTGCGAATGCGCGACCGCGACTTCCTCGAATCGGTCCGCCTCCGAGTGCCGAAGGTCGGGTGGCTCGAACGGCTCGCTTCCACGGGCATCACGCTGGGTCTCACGGGCGCGACGCTTGTGGCTGGCTTTGCGTACGCGTTCGTCGCCCAGGAGATAGGATTCGTGCCCGACAACCCCGGTGTGGCCGAGCTCTTTGGGCCGAACGCGACCGGGTTCTTCTTCTCGGTGATGCTCGTGGCGTTCGTGGCGCCCGTTGCCGAAGAAGTCGTCTTCCGGGGTGTATTGCTGGGCGCTTTGCAGAGCCGTTGGCCGATGTGGCCGAGCATCATCGTAGCGGCCGCGGTCTTCTCGGCTTTCCACGTGAGTTGGTGGACGTTGGTGCCCACCCTCATGGTCGGCATCGCAGCGGGTTGGCTCAGCGTACGGCGAACGTCGCTTTGGCCGGCGATCACACTGCACGCGCTCTACAACCTAACGCTCGTGACCGTCGCGTACGCGGGCGCTCTCTAGGGCGGTGTGCGGGACAGGGCATGTGCAGGTGGTATGTGGTGGGGCCAGGCCGCGCGCGACTCCTGCGCGTTTGACTCCTACGTGAACCAGTGGCGACCCTCGGCGGACGTCCCGAATCCCGCGTGCCTTAGCTGCTCGGCCTGTTGCGCTTCGATCACCGACTTGTCCAGCTCGCGGATTCGATCGGACATCCTGC
>JAOUET010000128.1 GCA_029858605.1 Coriobacteriia bacterium
GACTCGCGGAAATCGCCGCGTCGTGGTCGTCGTGAACGACCGCGGTCCGTTCATCGCAGGTCGCGACCTGGACCTGTCCCGGGAAGCCGCACGTCAACTCGGCTTCTCGGGCGTGGCAACCGTGCATGTGGACTTCTGTGAGTCGGCGGACTAGACACCGGTCGTCTCCGCACGGGCGAGAGACAAGGCCTCTAGTCGACGTGAATCAGCGAGACGATCCTCGGATCGCCGAGCTTCTCGCGACCGTGGAGGAAGTCCAGTTCGATCAGAAACGCGAAGCCGGCTACCTTGGCGCCCATTCGCGTCACGAGCGCGGCCTTTGCGGCAGCGGTTCCTCCCGTGGCAAGCACGTCGTCCACGACCAGAACCACATCGTCGTCTGCAAGAGCGTCCGTATGGACCTCAAGCGCATCCGTCCCGTACTCGAGCTCGTACTCGTGTCGGGTGGTGTTCCACGGCAACTTGCCGGGCTTGCGCGCGGGAACGAACCCTGCACCCAGCTTGTAGGCGAGTGCACCGCCGAAGATGAAGCCGCGTGCCTCGGCACCCAGAACCTTGGTCACGCCGACATTCGCATACGCATCGGCGATGATGTCGATTGCAGCTCGGAATCCTTCGGAGCTCGCAAGCAGCGGGGTGATGTCCTTGAAGATGATCCCTTCCTGCGGAAAATCGGGAACGTCTCGGATGTAGCTACTGAGATCCAATTCGCGCCTCCTTGTCATGTGGTCCGGTAATCGTGAGCATACGCCAGCGCTAAAGCTCTCGCATCAGCGACTCCAGTTGGCCCTGCGTGCCGAGAACTACCAGTCGATCGCCCACCGCCAGGGCGGTGCTCGACGAAGGATTGGTGTTCACCGTGCCGTCGGGAGACTGAATCGCGAGGATGTAGGCACCCGTCCTGTCTCGTACGCTCGCTTCGCGTATCGTCCTTCCGGCTATCGTGCAGCCTCCCTTCAGCTCCACCTCCTGCAACTGGAACTCCACGTTGTCACCGTGCGTGACCAGATCCAGGAAGTCCGAGACCACAGGATGAAGGATCATCGTCGCCATTCGGCGACCTCCGATGACGTTCGGTGTGAGCACTCGGTTCGCGCCCGCCTTGCGAATCTTGTCCTCCGACGACTCCTGCGACGAACGAGCCACTATGAACAGTTCGGGGTTGACCGATCTGGCAGTGAACGTAACGAACAGGTTGTCGGCATCCGTGTCGACGGCGGTCACGAGGCTGCGGGCTCGTTCGACGCCAGCCTCGTGCAGCACTTCCTCCGACGTCGCATCGCCTTCCACGACCAGCCACCCTTGCTCGCGAGCGTCGCCGGCGCACTCCGGGTCGCTGTCTATGACGACAAACGACGCGCGCTCTTCGGCAAGCATCCCGGCTACCGCCGATCCCACGCGACCCAGTCCTGCCACGATATGGTGTCCCGTGAGTGCCTCGATTCGCCTATCCATACGCCTGCCCTCCACGTATCCCTTCAGGTGACCTTCGACGACGAAGTCGATAACCGTGCCGAGGAAGAACACCATGGACCCGAAACCGCCGAAGATCAGCAGCATCGTGAACACACGACCCGAGGTCGTGAGTTCCTGCACTTCCATATAGCCGACGGTGCCGACCGTGATGACCGTCATGTAGAGGGCGTCCAGCAGCTGCCAACCTTCGATCACCACATAGCCTGTCGTGCCGATCACGAGCACTCCGGCGATGGCACCGAGAGCGATGTATAGCCGCCTGAACATCAGAGCACCTCTTGGAGTGCTTCGTCGCGAACTGTCGCAACGAACGGCAGATTGCGGTAGAACCCCTGAAGATCGAGACCATAGCCGACCACGAACTTGTCGGGGATGGAGAAGCCACGATACGCGATCGGCAGATCGACGATTCGACGGACATCCTTGTCGAGCAGGGCACACACCTCGAGACTCGCCGGTCGACGGCCTTTCAGCATGCGCAGTATGTAGTTGAGCGTCAGACCGGTGTCGACGATATCTTCCACGACGATCACCGCCGCGCCTTCGATCGGGTCGTCGAGATCCTTCGTGATCCTCACCACTCCTGGACGTCCCCCCAAGTACGACGAGACCGCCATGAAGTCGACCTGGAGCGGAAGGTCCACGGCGCGACACAGATCCGCGAGGAAGAAGAGGCCTCCCCTCAAGACGGTCACGAGGCGGACGTCGCGACCCACGTGGTCCGCAGTGATCTCCCGGCCGAGTTCGCGCACTCGATTCTGTATCTCCTCATCGGAGATCAGCACTCGATCGACGACCTTCTCCGGGGTCAACGGAGCGCCCATCAGCCTCTACCGTCCTCGACTGGACCTGCCGTGAGTCCTCCACCCTCCTCGCGTTCCTGCTCCTCGACGGGTATGCCGTACTTGAGCAGAAGGTTCCGGAAATCGCGCTGGTAGAAGATCTTGATGCTCACGTCGGGGTAGAGCTCCTTGAGTCGCCTCATCTTCCGGTTCTTCTTGGTGACGAGCTTCTGACTCATAGTCGTGAGCTCGATGTACAGATCCAAATCCGGTAGATAGAAATCAGGGGCGAAAGAGGCTATGACTTTTCCTGTGCCGTCCCACTCGAGCGGAAACGTCGTCGGCTCGTACTCCCAGCGTATTCTGTAGAAGTCGAGTATCTCTGCGGCGACCCGTTCGCTCGGGTGAGCGAACTGGACCTCATCGATCCGCCTGTCGACCGCGCTTTCTCGATCGTGTCCGTCGGCTTCGGCCATCGCCCCTACACAACGTCTTCGAACGTGCTGCCGAGCGCCCGACGCAGCAAGTGCGCCTTCAGGTCGCCTGTCAGCGACATGAGTTCCTGCAGCGTCTCGACGAGTTTCTGTCGAGTCTCCGGCGTTCTGTGCCGAAAAGCCGGCATGAGTATCTGGCCGAAGAACGCTGCCTCTCGCTCCGCAAGCGTCTCATACATGCGCAGGTGGCGCGGCTCCACGCCGAACCGCCGCAAATCCCAACACGCATGTGCAACGACTACGTCGGCCCTCGAAAGTTCGGCGCTGTCATCTGAGCGCACGACCGAGATCAGGCCGAACTCCTCGAGTTCGTCGATGAAGGAGACCGGCAGGCCGAGAACCGAAGGTACATCGTCGAGCTTGACCGTCTCCGCCTCCTCCAACGGCAGAGCGACGGCCTCGACCGTTCCCGTGACGGCTGGTCTCAGCTCGACGGGAACCTTCCCTCGGTCGTAGTCGGCGAGCTTCTCGCGTATCACCGCAAGCGGAAGGAAGTGCTCCTTCTGCAGGCGCAGTATCAGCTCGATCCGCCCGAGGTCGACCTGCGTGAACTTCCGGTATCCCCCCGCGGTTCGCTGAGGAGAGATCAGCCCTTCCTCCTCAAGGAAGCGCACCTTGGAAATCGAGAGATCAGGGTAGTCCCCGGAGAGTTTGTCGACTACCTCGCCGATGGTCAAGTAGTCTCGAGACGGCACGAGTCTATACGTCCTTCCCGGAGAGAAAGACCATCTGGAACATCCCGATCTGGACCGAATCCCCGTGCTCGAGCCGTCCCTTGTCCACGCAAACACCGTTCACGTACGTGCCATTGAGCGATCCCACATCCTCGATTTGAACGCCGTCCACCGACGTCAGAACCGCGTGGTTGCGGGACACGGTCACATCGTTCAAGAAGATGTCGCTCCGCGGGTCACGTCCGACCGTGAGGCGCTCCCTATCGATGTAGAAGCGCTCCCCCACTTCTGGACCCTTGCGGACGACCAGGACCGGCCCGGCACCGGCGTCGACGTCGACGGATTCGGGTGTCTCCTCAACGCCGACCGGTGCGAATGACTCCGTCGCGCCCTCGAGTCGTGCCCCACACTCGGGGCATGTGGGTACGTCCGCAGCCGTCTGCGCACCGCATCTCGGACAGTCGTTCATTCGGTATCCCCGTTTCAGGGTCCGCCGACCAGACGATCAGTCGGTGAAGCCGAACTCCTTTCGCTTGAACGAGGCCGCGATCTCTTCCTCGAGAGCCGAGAGAACCTCGGGATTCTCGAGGACGTGTGACAGCTTCTCCTCGCTCAGGCGATTCTTCACGTACGGGTCCTTCAACGTTTCTGTGAGCTTTCGACCGTTGCGGACCTCACGAATCACGTACTCGACAACCCGCTCTTCGACAGCGTCGTGAGAGAGGTCGTCCATGAACTTCTGCAGGCGTTCAGTGATAGTCGACACGCGTTCTCCTTGCAGTTCGGCCTCGGCCCTGCGGTCGGCCCCTAGGTCTCGCTGTCTTCGTCCTCGGCGACATCCACCGTCGAGACTCCCCGCAAATCGTTTGCGAGAATCCCGATAAGCCGGTCGACGTCACTCGCGGAGATCACGTCCTCGCCAGCCTCGCGTTGAGCCTTCAGCCGACGTACCAACTCCGCCCGCAAGATGTCTATCTTGCCGTGGAGCACGCGGCGGCGATACGAGATCCTCTGCTCTTCCTCGTGCAGGTCGTTCAGCAACTCTCTGATCTCCTCGTTGGACTTCTCTTCGAGGTTCAGGAGCGCCTTGTCGATTCGTTCGTCCCGGTCGGACATGTTCCCTCCACTCCGGATACGCATTCAGTACGAAGATTGTAGCGCATACCCTTAGGCTGTACCGTACATCAAGACTGTGACGCGCCCACTTCGGCGAGACCCCGCGCCCGCGCAGTCGCCGCAAGTGCTTCGGCACGTTCGAGCTCGGATTCCGTCAAGCTTCCCGGCTCCAAGCAGATACCCAGCGCCACCTCCCAACCAGCAGCGATACTGCCGCAAAAGACGCCAGTATCCTCCACTGCGATTCCCAAGGTAGACAGGGTCTCCGTGGTCGCTTCAAGAGCGTTTCGATCCCGCTCCGTGAGGCGAAATATCCGGGCCTCTCTCTCCCCGTCCCTCGACAGAACGAAAGACCCGTGCTGCAACACGGTGTCCCGATACCAGACCTGAGCGCTGCCAGACAGTTTGGAGCGGGAAATCGAAACGTCAGCCCTGGAAGTGTGCAGGTAGCAGGCCGCGCTGTCGCGACTTCCACGCGCCCGGGCAGTCAACTCGGCAGGAACACCGAGTTGGGCGTATGCGGCCAGGAGACCACGGCACAGGAAACGATAGCTCGCAGAAACGCCGCGAGGAACGCCGTCTGAGACCGAGGCAACGCACGAGTAGGTCACCTCGTCGTCATGCAGGACTCCTCTTCCACCCGTGTGCCGACGCACGACACCGACCCCGAGTTCTCTGCAGATCGCGGCATCCACGTCCTCGACCGACTGGAAGCGCCCCAGAGACACGGTCGGTCGAACCCAGCGATACAAGCGCAGCGTGGGCGGCGAGGTTCCCTCTTGCCTGCCGATCTGGATGGAGCGGTCGACGGCCATGTTCCACGCACCGTCGCACGGTGCGTCGGTGATAAGTCTCCACGAGGGTGTGGCCGTCGGCCGGTTCATGTCTGCACGCCTGCGAATGCACCGCCTGGCAAACGGGACTCGCCTGGCGCGACCTCTATGCGTCTTCCGTGACGAAGGCCTCGTAGTCTTCGGCAGAGAGGAGAGCGTCTACCTCCGAGGCATCGTCCAGTTTGACCTTGATCATCCAGCCGTCGCCG
>JAOUET010000129.1 GCA_029858605.1 Coriobacteriia bacterium
GTGTCGAGGGCAGCCTCTACCCACATCTCGGTGTTCTGGCTAGCCGGCGCGCGAGACAAGTCTAGGGCCACGCTTCGAACGCCGTTCTGTGCCAGCAAGCCCACTATCCCGGGCATGTGTTCCACGTTGTGGCTGCACACCGGGACTTCGCCGCAAAGCATGTACGGCACGCCGAGTGAATCGCATACCTCGCGGAAGACTCTCAGGCCGGTCATTGCGGAGTCGAAAGAACCCGGCGAGCCCGTCAGCACATCGTGGGAGTGAGCGTCGGCCGCAAGAATCACCAATTGAAGATGCGTGACCCGTGCCGTGGCGACTCCCTCTGCGGTCCCACGATGCGCCAGATCCACACCGTTCGTGACCAACGACAGCCGCTCGACCCCGAAGCCGATCGTTTCGTTGATGATTCGCTCGATCTCGGGGTGTCCGAGCGGCTCGGGCCCGCGAAGCGATATGTTCGGCCCGGGACCGTCCGGCCACTCGGCAACAGCGTGCTGGACCCTCGCCAGAATCTCCTCGGCCGAGTCGTGACCTCCGTACGGCTCTCGGGGACACCGCACACACTGCGTGGTCGCACCCGTGCCGGTGCGAACGATGCCGAATCTGATCACTGCCCATACCCCTTGGAGCTGCTCGCGACTTCACGGGCCTGCGAACGCAGGCCCCGCTACACCGTCGACTAACTCACCACAACACTGCTAGCGTATCACCGCACACGCACGTGACGCACTCCGCCACCGCTCCATGCCCTTCGGACAGCGCCGACCGTCGCACTTCCGGCGTCTCGTCCGGCTGGCGTAGAGTTTGCGCTAGGCTCCGGGCAGACGAGTCCACCACGGAGGAATCGTGCTCAACGCAATCGTGTTCATATGCGGCGCCGCCCTCATGGGGCTCGAGATCGTCGCTGCACGCGTTCTCGCACCGTGGCTCGGCAATTCGATCTTCGTCTGGGGTAGCGTCATCTCCATCGTCATGGTGGCGCTCAGTCTCGGGTATTGGCTGGGTGGCCAGGTGGCCGATCGCTACGGCTCCACGAGGACTCTCGCGCCAGTGATCGCCGGTGCGGGACTGTTCACTGTCGTCGTTCCACCCATCTCGGCCGCGATCCTGCCCTGGGCGGCCGACCTCGGACCTCGGCTGGGATCGCTGTCTGCATCCGCGCTGATCTTCTTCCTGCCGTCGCTCCTGATGGCAATGGTCTCTCCTCTTGGCGTGCGGCTCGCGTCCGCAGCCGGAATCGAACACGTAGGCCGCTCTGCGGGAGGACTCTACGCCGTGTCGACCGCCGGCAGCATCGTGGGAACACTCGCCACCGCCTTCTGGCTCATCCCCGTGCTCTCCATAGATCCGCTGCTCGTCGGCATCGGACTCTTGCTCTCCGTCACGGCGGCGGCCGCAACATGGCTGCCGCGCAAGTACAAGGATCCGGCACTTGCCGAAGACGTGCGCAGCGGACCCGAACGCTCATCGCAGCTTCATCGGGTGCTGGGCGCAGTCACCCTATCGGCCATCGCAGCCGGGGCACTGCTGGGCACTTGGGTCCTCGTAGAGGTGGCGCCGCCTCCCGAGGCACTTTCAGGCGGCGAGAAGGTCCTACTCAGAGTAGACACTCAGTACCACCGCATCATCGTGACGGAGACGCGTGACGAGCGTCAGCTCAATTTCGACAAGAGCCTCCAGTCGGCGATGCGGCTCGACGACCCGTATGCAAGCGTCCACCCGTACACCGACTACCTCCATCTCGCGCTGGCCCTCAAGCCGGATGCCGACCACGTCCTCGCTCTCGGGATGGGCGGAGGCACCGTAACAAAGAGAATGTGGCGAGACTACCCCGACATGCGCATAGATACGGTCGAGATCGACCCCGTAGTGGTCGACATCGCCAAGGAGTACTTCGAGTTGCCCCAGGACGAGCGGCTCCGTCACATCGTCCAGGACGGTCGCCGCTTCGTGCAGACGACAGACGAGACATATGACGTCATCATCGTGGACACGTACTATGCCGACGCCATCCCGTTTCATCTCACTACACAGGAGTTCTTCGAGGAGGCCAAGCAGCGCTTGGAGCCCGGAGGCGTGATCGCCTGCAACGTGATCGGCTCGGTGAAGGGTAGCCGCAGCGAGCTCTTCCGAAGCACCTATCGCACCATCGGCGCCGTCTGGGACCACGTCTGGGTCTTTCCGGTCGGTATCGGGGCGGACGGCGAGATGGAGTCCTATCGCAACATCATCGTTTTGGCGACGGAGGCAGGTGTAGCCGAGGACGAGCTGCGAGCGCGCATCTCCAACCGCGTGGGCGGACGTGTTGTCATCCCCGGCTTCGATCGGTACGCGGCCGACCTCTACACGGAGCCGATCGAGACTGCCGACGTACCTTTGCTGACAGACTCACACGCGCCTGTCGACTCGCTAGTCCCACTCTTCTGAGGTCTCACTCGAGGAAACGGGTGCCGCACGCTGCTGCGCGGCCTCGATGGCCGCTATGCGACGTTTCACCTCGGCGAAGTAAGAAGGCGACGCTGCGACGGCGTCGTAGCCCAGCGCAACCAGAAGCGGCAAGACGCGCTCGTCGCGAGCACTCTCCCCCGCCACACAGCAGAAGGTTCCGTACTGGCGACAGGCTCCGACGATGCGTTCGAGAAGCTCGACGACTGCCGGATGCGACGGGTCGAACATTGGCGACACGTGTCGGCTCTCGCGGTCCAGAGCGAGAGTGCACATGGTGAGATCCGACAGGCCGACGCTGACAAAGTCGGCTCCGGCCTCGAGGAACTCCTGGAGTCGCATCGCGACCGCGGGCGTTTCCACCGACACGCCCAGCCCGACGTTCTCATGCGGCGTCAGGCCTCGCAGCCGCAATGCCTCTTCGACATCCGTGTACTCGGACACGAAGCGCACGAACGGGAGCTTGATGGCTATGTTGCTGCAACCGCTCTGGACCGCTCGCGCAATCGCACCGAACTCCAAGTCGAGCATGGGTCTCTCCACGAGTTCGCGCCCTATCCCGCGCCAGCCGAGAAGAGGATTGCGCTCTCGCGGTTCCTCTTCCCCCCCTGCCAGACGAAGGAACTCGTCTGTGGGCGCGTCCATGGTCTTGTACCAGACGGGCTTGCCCTCGAACAGCTCGGAACAGCGCATCAAACCACGGCAGATGGCAGCCCGCAGAACCTCCCCCTGGCCATCGCTGATCAGACGCGACGGGTGGACTCCCGCATCGAGAAGGAAGTAGTCGTCGCGCAGCGAGCTCACCCCGTCGGCGCGGTGCGCGACGACGGCGGCGCGATCGGGAACGAGCACGGAGACGAAGACCTTCGTTCTCGTGGAAGGAACGCCTTCTACTTGAATCGTC
Organism: Coriobacteriia bacterium; assembly: GCA_029858605.1. GTDB lineage: Bacteria > Actinomycetota > Coriobacteriia > Anaerosomatales > JAENZW01 > JAENZW01. The sequence continues at coordinate 3,350 of JAOUET010000129.1, forward strand.
TTCAGCGCTAGATCTCCTTCGTAGACCGCGCCGCGGAATCCGTCCACGGTGACGGCTCTGCCTTCGCGCAGATCGCGCGTCGCACTCCCCGCACCGATCACGCAAGGAACTTCGAACTCGCGCAGTATGTTGGCACCGTGGCTCGTCGCACCACCCTCGTCGGCCACCACTCCGGCTGCGTGGCGCAGGTGCAGCGCGATGTCGTTCGTGAGCCTAGGCAGCACCACGACCACGTCGGGATCGAGGACCGGCGCGGGCTCGCCCTCCGGAAGCAGGAGCACCTTGCCCGATCCGACCGAGGGACTCACGCCGGCACCCTGGGCGAGCACCGTGTGCTCGGCGATCTGCGGGAACAGGTGCTCCTCGCGATGCGCGAAGAGAAGCGGTCTCGACTGCAAGACCCAGAACTCGCCGTCCGCATACGCCCACTCCATGTCCTGCGGCATGCCGAAGAGTTCCTCGGCACGTCGCGCCCACCCGGCGAGCAGAGCCACTTCGGCATCGTTTAGCCGACGCTCCTCGAGCGGACCGAATTCGACCTCACGCGGCGCGTTTCGCGTGGTCGTGACCGCACCGGCGATCGTACGGGTCACCGTGACCCGACCGGTTTCGCGCGAGAAGGAGTAGCGCTCGGGCGTGACCTCACCGGACACGAGATCCTCGCCGAAGCCGTGTATCGCCTCGACGACGACACCTCCGGCGTAGCGGTTGACCGGGTCGCGGCTGAAGACCAGACCGGACCTCTCCGGCTCGAGCTGCAGCTGCAGGACCACGGCTATCTCGAGGTCGACGAAGGCGTAGCTCTTCTCGGCGAGGTAGGAGGACACTCGCGGCTTGAACCCGGAGGCCCAACAGCGACGAACGGCGTCGATGACCTCATCGGGAGAAGAGGCGCCGGGAATCGTGTCGAGGAGTCCCGCGAAGCTCGCTTGTTCAGAGTCCTCGAGCGTTGCCGAGCTGCGAACCGCGACGCGAGCGCCGAGCGACAGCAGTCGCTGAGAAGAGGCGTTGATGGCCTCCAGGAGCCGGGCGTCGATTTCCACTTGCCGAAGAGTCGCCAGCGCGTGCTCGTAGCGCTCGCGGAGAGACTCCTCGCGCGAATCGACAGGTTCGGCGCCAAGTCCGCAAGACTCGATCGCCTGCACGTAGGCCGAAGCCGTGATGACATCGCCATCGGGCACGGGAAAACCATTTGCCCTGAGCGCTGCCAGCCCAGCAGCCTTGCCGCCGACCTCGTCGCTCGATGAGCCGGCGGCGGTGTCGAGTGAGATGACTCGGCCATCCATAGCAATCTTCCTCAAGATTGATATCCCCATTCGTGTCCTTCGGCCTACTCCCCGGCGCGCAACGACGCAAGGAGCCGCTTCGGTCGCACACGAGGAGTCGGACGGTCAGCCGAGGAACGCCGCGAAGACGAGCACGACGTAGGTTGCGAGGAGTACGGCGCCACCCGCACGTTCGATACGTGGCGCTCGCCAGACGGCGACCGCGAAGGCAGCGGTCAGCACTAGCAACAGAATCGATGCGGGCAACAGCTCGGTACCAGAGTCTATGGGCATGAAGGTTCCGGTGACGCCAAGAATGAGAAGGATGTTGAAGACGTTGCTGCCGACCGCATTGCCCAAGGCGATGTCGTCGTCACCGCGAACCGACGCGACCACGCAAGTCGCCAGCTCGGGAGCGGACGTGCCCGCCGCCACGACCGTGAGCCCCACGAGGGCCTCGGACAGGCCCAGAGAGTGGGCGACACCCGTGGCACCCCGAACCAGCAGCTCTGCCCCGGCAACGAGTCCGGCGGCGCCTGAGACACACATGAGCACCCCGATGTAGAGGCTGGGCCGGGCCATCGCAAGCTCGTCGACCGTCTCCACGCGCCAGTCTTCCGCCGCCGTCCGCGCCCGTATCTCCGTGCGGTATGAAAGCGCGACGTATGCGATCAACGCCGCAACCAACAACGCGGCCTCCGGCCTTCCGATGACTCCATCCGCAAGCGCGACCGGCACCAAGGTCGTCGCACCCAACATCACCCATACGTCACGACCCACGTCACGCCAGTCGGCGACAATCGGCGACGCCAATGCCGCGATGCCGAGAACGAGGCAGAGGTTGGCGATGTTCGTGCCGATGACGTTGCCGACG
>JAOUET010000130.1 GCA_029858605.1 Coriobacteriia bacterium
TCATGTGATACGAATCACACGTCGCTACCAGGCCTTGTGGACATCGTCAGCTGGTTCAGGTTTCCTCTTACGAGACGTGAGGATACGACCGCGGGGGGCGGTGCGACGCTGGATGAAGTCGACTTGGTTCCTGGAAACGAGACCGCAGTTCTTGTTGCTGTCTGTCGTGCTCGTGCTGCACGGGTCGGCGCTGGCCTACTGGCAGGGTTCGTTCGACTGGGTGGCCTTCGTCCTGTCGATGATCGGACTGGTGCTGTTGCATGCCAGCGTCAACGTCTTGAACGACTGGCACGACTACAAGACGGGCATCGACCTGGAGACCCAGCGCACGCCCTTCTCCGGCGGTAGCGGCATGCTGCCCGGGGGAGCGATGAAGCCCGGGGCGGTCCTGGCCCTGGGCCTGGGGTGCCTTGTTGTCGGGTGCGCAATAGGCTTCTACCTCGTCTACGTCTCAGGGTGGCCGCTGTTGGTCATCGGCGGGATCGGGGCGTTTTCCGTCGTGACCTACGCCCCGCTGCTCACCCGAATCGGCGTCGGCGAGATCTTCGCGGGTCTGGGGCTCGGCTACCTGCCCGTGCTCGGCGTGTACTACGTGCACACGGGGGCTCTCGACGCGGCGGCATGGGTGTCCGCAATCCCGGCGGGGTTCCTGACCTACAACTTGCTGTTCCTCAACGAGTTCCCCGACATGGAGGCCGATGCCGCCGGGGGACGCCGCCACATGGTGATCTTGCTGGGCAAGGCGAAGGCGCGGTTCCTGTATTCGGCAGTAGAGCTGGGCACCTACGTGGCAATCGTTGTCGGAGTCGTGATGGGGGTCCTCACGCCGTGGGCGCTTCTCGGTCTCGGCGCGACCGTCTTGGCGTTCAAGGCCATCCGAGGTGCCATGGTGGACTACGAGAGCTTCGAGGCGCTCATCCCCGCCCAAGGCGCCAACGTCATGGCGGTACTCGCGACGAACGCTCTGCTGGCTGTCGGGTACCTGGTGGCAGGGCTGCTGTAGAGCGACCGCCGAAGCGCGGATAGATCCTTGGAGGCGAAAGGGGCCCGTCGCACGTAGTGGCGGGCCTTCCTGACTGTTGGCGCCTGACCCGATTGATGCAGCTGGCGTTATAGCCGCATCTGGTTGGGGAAACAGGAGCCATGCAGCAATGCGGTCGTTGAGCACGACGCGGCCGAGTCTCGCAATTCACCCCTTGGGAGGCGATGAGCCCTCGGTCTGTATTTGGGCGCCTGGACCGTCGGCGAACCAGTGGCGCAACCGGCCCTTTGGGGTCGGTTGTGCCGTTTTCGCGGCGGGGCAGGAGCCCTGCCGAAGGGGGGCGATCGGCTTGGGAACACCGGCGAGAGCGAGATTGCTGAGGGTGAAGAAGCTGCGTGCGGCGGTGCTGCCTTCCGCCACCGTCTTGTTCCTGCTTGCCTCCGGCATTGCCTGGAGCGCTCCAGCTCCAGACTTCGTGCCGGCCTCCATCGTCTCGTGGGGGTACGACTCTTGCGGGCAGGCGACATCGCCGGGTGGGCGCGAATTCGTGATCGTGTCTGCGGGTGGCTATCACAGCCTCGCGCTGAGGGCCGACGGAACCTTGGCCGGCTGGGGCGAGAACAGCAGTGGGCAGACCGACGTGCCGGAGGGCGACGACTTCGTGGCGGTTTCAGCCGGTGGCTCTCACAGTCTGGCCCTCAGGTCCGACGGCACCTTGGTCGGCTGGGGGGGTAACGGCAGTGGTCAGGCGAACGTCCCTGCCGGGAACGACTTCGTGGCTGTTGCAGCAGGTGGTTCTCATAGCCTGGCGCTGAAGGCCGACGGTTCCGTCGTTGGCTGGGGATCCAGTCTCTACGGGCTGGCCGACGTTCCGCAGGGCGACGACTTCGTGGCCATATCAGCTGGCGGTTTTCACAGTCTCGCACTGAAGTCAGACGGCGCGCTGGTGGGCTGGGGAGCCAACGGCGACGGGCAGACCAACGTTCCGGAGGGCGATGACTTCGTGGCGGTGTCTGCGGGACACTGGCATAGCCTGGCACTGAGGTCCGACGGGTCCGTCATCGGCTGGGGATACGACTTCTTCGGTCAGGCATCGCCGCCTTTGGAGAGCGGCTTGGTGTCAGTTTCGGCCGGGGGCCTTCACAGCCTGGCATTGCGGGCCGACGGTAGCGTCGTCGGATGGGGGTGCTACAGCGACGGTCAGATCGACGTGCCCGGCGGGAAGGACTTCTTGGCGGTTTCGGCCGGCTTCTATCACAGTCTGGCACTGGTCGACAGCGAGGCACCGGTCGTCGTGTCAGTCACGGGACCTGCCGCGCCAGTAGCAGCGGGAGCGGAGGTCGTCGTCGAGGCGAGTTTCACCGACGCAGACACCGACGACACCCACACTGCGATGATTGACTGGGGCGACGGTTGCACCACCGACTGCACCGTGCGCGAAGCCGGTGGTTGCGGAACAGCGACTGGAAGCCATGTCTACAGCAACACTGGTGCGTACTCGGTCAATGTCCGTGTAGTCGACGAGCACTCTTGCTGCTGTTCGTCCTGCTACGAATACGTCGTTGTGTTCGATCCAGACGCCGGTTTCGTCACTGGTAGAGGCTGGATCGAGTCACCCGCCGGCGCGTACTCGTTGGACCCCGAACTCTCGGGTAGAGCAGATTTCAGCTTCGACTCGAGGTACGAAAAGGTCTCGCCCGTCCCGGAGGGAACGACCGAGTTCAGTTTGAGGGCCGGTGGCCTGGACTTCCGCTCCAACACGCAAGAGTGGCTCGTCGTGAACGGGGGCGGTTCTGAGGCCCGATTCAAAGGGTCGGGCACCCTTAACGGCGCGATTGCCCCCGACGGCGAGCCTTTCAAGTTCATGATCTCGGTCGAGGACGGCAAGCCGGGTGGAGGCGCCGACACGTTGCGGCTCAAGATCTGGTATGCGGACGATACGGTCGTATACGACAACGGCGCGGGCCAGCCAATCGCTGGCGGCTCCGTCTCCATTCGCGCGAAGTCGACCGGGGCCAAGGGCGGCCGGAGCTAGAGCGTCCGCTACGCTCACACATGGTCAAGCAGCTAGACCCGCCTGCTTCGGCAGACGGGTCTACTTGAGTTCTGGTGCCCCGAAGGCGGAGTGAACCACTCTTGCGACGAGCACGAGACCCATGGTGTGGACTCGCTGGCTGGGAATGTACTCGTCTCCGAAGGTAGAGGCGAATCCTCTTCATGGGTCATCGGGACCCCCAGTCCCAAGTGCGCTCCGCGCCACATACCCTGCCCCAGAGTGCCGTTCCGGCGAGCTGTAGAGCGAGAGCAGCTAGCGTTCTTCCTCGATGACGACACTCCACTGGCAGTTGGCCGCTTGGACATCAATGAAGTACCGACCAGCGCCTTTGCTCAAGAAGGTCTGGTCGGATCCAGCTTCGGACAGCATGACTTCCGGAAAACCACCTTCGGTCATCAGGTCCGTCCCCTCGGGCAGGAGGTAGACGGCGCACACCACCATGTCGCCCTTGACCGTGTACTTCAGCCGGGCTGGCGCCCCAGTAAGCTCGAAGGGTGCGGATCTCTTGTTCGCGTTTCCCGAGAGTTCCGCAACCTTGACCCACTTCTTCGCCTGCTCTTGGACCACAGGTTGCTCTTCTGCGACCGGCTGCTCCGGTTCTTGTTCGGGCTCCTGCGGCTCAGACGTCTGTGGGTCCGCGACGGGTGTAGCCGGGGCCGATGGTGCACCCGCTGGCTCCACGTCGGAAACGTCGTCGCTGCTAGTCTCGGACTGCGATGCCCCGATGATCCCGAGGGCAGTGCAGCTGCCGCACGCGCAGAGTGCCAAGACGGCTACGACAATCACCACAATCAGCCATACAGGTAGCTTCCTTTTGGCCGCCTGAGGGGGAGGTGGCTGTCCTGCGCCAACCTGAGGCCAAGGTTGACCCGGAGCGGGTGGCGGGGCTGCGGGTGGTGGCGGGATCGGCGGCTGGTCGAACGGGGTTCCGGAATCAGTCTGGTCGTCCATGGTTCCCCCTCGTGTTGGATGTCCATAGGCGCATCACCATGATCCACATCCTCAACACCGCTGCAGGACTGGATCTGACGTCAAATGCGTGGGCTGCAGGTCCCCACGCTCCATCCCTGCTCAAGTCTAGCTCCTGGCCACCATCGTCGCCATTACCCGACGCCCTCTTCGTCGGCGACCTTCCTCTTGAGGTCTTCGAGCATGTGGATCTTCCTCTCTGGCAGAAGTGCCGTCTTTCGGACGAATTCCTGTCGCGGAGGGCGGGGCGGCGGTTGTCCCCGCCCTCCGCGCTAGCGGGCGTCTGAGGTTCGAAAACGCGCTCTAGGACGCTTCCTCAGACAAAACTGACGGGGGTTTGCTGCCGCGTGTGCGGTATCCGTGTAGAGGGGAGGCCGTCGATGTGCAAGCGGCCGAACCGAAGCCCTCCCGATCACGCGGATGCATACCCCCCCACCCCCTCCAATTCAATTCGCGGAATGAGGGGGCGACCCCCCACGCGTGTTTTCTCTCGCAAAGAGGGCCGAGGCATCCGCCCCGGCCCTCTGTCCGTTTGTCGCTTGAAGCTAGTCGTGTACGACGATCGAGCCGCCGCCTATCGCTTGGTCGACGCCGTTGTCATAGACCGCCGTCTCCACGTCGTCTACCTCATACCAGATCTTCATGCGGAAGGTGTCGGTCTCGCCGTCACCCGCCCAAATCATGAACTTGTACTCTTCATCGTTGGGCGCGAGCTCCCCGTTGATGGTGCCCGAGCCCTTGAGCTGAGCGTTGGTGCCGCCTTCGTTCACGACAAGCCCCTGCTGGGTGTTGGAGTGGAAGTTCAGGTCGCCAGCCTTGAACTGGAACTCCGTAGACCCCTCGGGTACCGACGCTCCCTTCTTGTGCTTCGAGACGAAGCCGAAGGTGGCTCTACCGACAAGCGTCGGGTCCGCCGCGTACGCGCCCGCAGGAGAGTCGATGGAGCCCCCGCCGGTGACGAAGCCGGCGCTGTGGTCGACGGCCGGTATGGCGTTGGCCGACCATACGTAGGCCGACCCAGCGTTCGAGCCTTTCCCGTCGTCTCCGAGCGCACCGACGACGCAAGTGTCCCCGTCGATGGAGACCGAGTAGCCCAAGCAGTCACCCGAAGCACCGTCTGAGGCCACAAGCTTGGTCTGCTCGCTCCAGGTGCCCTTCTTGCGCGTGAACGCGTAGGCCGACCCAGAGCTCGCCCCCTTGTCATCGTCTCCGTGCGCGCCGATGAGGCAAGTGTCCCCGTCGATGGAGACCGAGTAGCCGAAGCGATCTCCCGAAGCGCCGTCTGAGGCCACAAGCTTGGCCTGCTCGCTCCAGGTGCCCTTCTTGCGCGTGAACGCGTAGGCCGCCCCGGAATCCAGGCCTTTCTCGTCGTCCCAGTGCGCGCCGATGAGGCAAGTGTCCCCGTCGATGGAGACCGAGCAGCCGAAGCAGTCACCGGAAGCGCC
>JAOUET010000131.1 GCA_029858605.1 Coriobacteriia bacterium
CTTCCGGTCGCCGCCGCCGGGTCGATCGGGGCCGCGCGTGGACTCCAGTACCATGTGCTCGAGCAAGGTCTCGCCGAGGAGGGCCCAGGCGAATGAACCGGAGCCGCAGGGTGGCCGTCGTGGCCCACTGTCTGCTCAACATGAACTCGAAAGTCGAGGGTCTCGCCACATGCCCGGGCGTTCACCCGATCTTGGGAGAGCTTGCGGATCGCGACTACGGCCTGCTGCAGCTTCCGTGTCCGGAACTCACGATGCTCGGACTGAAGCGCTGGGGGCAGACGTTCGAGCAGTACGACACACCTTTCTTCCGCGCTCACTGCGCTCGTCTTGTGGCGGATGTTGCCGCGCAGGTTTCAGAGTACGTCCGATGTGGCTACGAGATCGGACCTGTCGTGGGAGTGCAAGGCAGTCCCAGCTGTGGCGTCACCCAGACGATGTCGGGAGCGTGGGGTGGCGAGTACGACGACGATCGCATGCGGCAGATACGGTCGCGGCGAGAGCGCGTCGACGGCGCCGGTGTGTTCTTCCGGGAGCTAGCCGAGCGCCTCGAGCCGTACGGCGTGGCGTTCACTTGGGTTGACGACCGCGAGCCGGACGGCGGAATCGCGCGGATCGCAGGAGTGCTCGAGGGCGGCCTGTGAGCGCGTCGCGTGCCGGCACGTCGGGACCGCTTCGATTCCTGGGCCGACTGGTCGTCGTCCTTCTCGGAGTCCTTGCAGGTTTCTTCGGTGCCTTCAACGCGGTGTTTTCGGACATCGTCCTGAGCACGCGAGGCATGACCGAGGCCGCAGTCTATGTTTGGGGTGTCTACGCCGTCACCGGGATCGCGGTGGCGGTCGTCGCGCCGGCGCGAGGTTGGCGGTGGGTGTGGTGGATATGGGTACCGGGGGCGCTCATGCTGGTGCTGTATTCCATCCGCGAATCACAGGCCTTCGCCTGGCATGCGGCCGTCGCTCTCTACGCTTGGGTGGGAGCGTACCTGGGAGCGTACCTGGGAGCGGCCCTGCGCACGCGCTTGGGACGCGGCAGTAGCCCCGGTCGGGGCGATGGTTGACGCATCACTGGACGGTACCGAGTGAGCCGCCCCATCCGTGTCCCGTGATTGCCGAGTTGAGCTGATCGCAAAGACGCTGACGCGTGTACCGTCCGGGCGGCAGCAGGGAGACGATTCCGAGCAGTTCGTCCGGCAGGTCCATGGCGTCGGCACGCACCACGACATCCAGTCGCGTCACGGTCTTCGCGTCACGGTAGAGCGCATCGATCATGCGCGGCAACAACATCCGTGTCTCGTCGTCGAACACTTCGCTCTCCGGTTCGTGGTCGGTGGCTCACCAGTGTATCTTGTGAGATGAAACAGCGAGAACGGGTTGGTGTGGGTCACTTCAAGTTCGACATCTCCAAGCTCGAGAAGCTCAACGATCCTGGAAGGTTCGAGACCTTGCCCCCCGAGGTCTTCTGGGAGGCGTTGGGCAAGCCGGACGACGCACGCGAGATCGTAGAGATCGGAGCGGGAACCGGCTTGTTCGCGGCTCAGTTCGTTTCGTTCGCGCCCGATGCGATCGTGCACGCGGTCGACACCGAGAAGGCCATGATCGAATGGATGAAGGAGAATCGTCCCGAGGTGGAACGGGGTCGGCTCGTGCCGACCGAATCCGAAGAGACGCACGTCCCTCTTCCCGATGAACTCGCGGACGTCGTCTTCATGATCAACCTCCACCACGAACTCGCTGAGCCTGCTTCCACCTATGCGGAGGCTTTTCGGCTGCTCAAGCCTGGAGGACGAGTACTTGTCGTCGATTGGGCGCCGTTCGAGACGCCGAAGGGTCCGCCGCTGACCGTGCGTGTCACAGCCGAGGATCTCGCGGCTCATGTCGAAGGCGCGGGCTTCGCGGGCACCGTGATCCACGGTGATCTTCCCTGGCATTCGATGGTGACGGGGACGAAGCCCGCCGCGCGTGGACAGCTCGCGATCCCGGTGGACGAGCGCGCCACGATGCAGGCGCTCGATCTTCTCGCTGCGGCACGAAAGGCATTCGTGGCAGCACGGGATCGCATTCCCTTCACCGTGCTCGAGCGAGGCACTGCCGAATATGTCGCTGCCGCATTCCTCTGGCGCGCGACGAGTTCGGTGGAAGCCGTGGAGCACCTCGTCGAAAAGGGGCATCCCGCCGAGGGATTGATCATCTTGCGATCGCTCGTCGAGGACGTCTGCTCTCTGAGCTACATCCTGTCCGAGCCGGACCGTCTGGCTGGCGTGTGGTGCGACTTCGAGACCGAGCGCATCGCGAAGTACTACGACGACCTTGCGATCGCCATGCCGACAGAAGAAGTGAAGACGGCAGCGCGGGAGGCGCTTCGTAGCATGGGCCAGAAGCCCCGTGCGAACAGAGCGAACTGGTGGTCGGGCATGAGCCCTCACGCCATGGCGAGAAGAGCGGAGTCCGTCTACCCGGGGACGTTGCGGTTCTACCTGTTGCTGTACGCGGCCCTGTGCGACATCGCTCACTTCAACGCACCGGCGCTGGGGATGTATGTCCCACTGGTCGACGATTTCAAGACGCCGGGAACGCACGGTCACGACGTGCTAATGACCGTCCAGACGACGCTGGCCGTGCTATCCGAGATCGCACTCCGCATCGATGACTTTCTGCAACTCGGCCTCGACGTCCAGATCCGCCCCCTCGCCGAGAATGCCAGCGTGCTGGCCGCTTTGGCCGCAAGAGGCATGAGCGATTCGATCGCGAACGAGCTCCTGAACTGGGTTCGAGAGCAGGACGAGGGCTAGGGCGAGAGCCAATCTCGCACGGCAGTCTCGATTCCGTCACGACCGGCATCTACAACTCGCGTGAATCGTTCCGGCAGTGTGTCCAGTTCCGCAATCGCGCTCGGCACGCAAGCTTCCGGCGCGATCTGGCGTACGTGGGCGAGAATGTCGATGGCACTCGATCCCTCGTACTGCGCGGGTAGAGGCTCCGAATACGGGATCCCGCTGAGAGCCTTGAACACGTCCACGCCGAACTTCGCCCAGTGGGCGGTGGAGACCACGAGCACAGGGTTCTCACCGCGCAACCGCTCTGCTACCTCCCAGGCGACCGCAGTGTGAGGATCGGGCAGGTATCCGGTCTCCTCGTGCGCGCGACGTATGGTGGCCAAGGACGTGTCGTTCGTCACGTAGTCGCCGACTAGGAAGTCGCGCATCTGTGTGAACGTATCGCGATCGACCCCGAAGTGCTTCTCTTCGGCAAGCTGCCGCGTCCACTCGCGGGCGGACGGGCTCCCGGTGAGATGGTACAGGAGGCGTTCGAGGTTGCTCGATATCAGGATGTCCATCGACGGCGACGGGGTCTTGACGAAGTGCCTCTCGGAGATGTCGTAGACGCCGGTGGCGATGAAGTCCGAGAGCACGTTGTTCTCGTTGCTCGCGCACAGAAGCCGGTCTATCGGAACGCCGATCTCCTTTGCGTAGAAGGCGCCGAGTATGTTGCCGAAGTTGCCCGTTGGCACGCACACATCGATCGGATCCCCGGCCTTCACTCCACCGCCTGCGACCATATCGGCGTAGGCGCTGACGTAGTACACGACCTGCGGCAGCATCCGTCCCCAGTTGATCGAGTTGGCGGAGGAAAGCCCGATGCCCCATCGATCGTGGAGTTCAGCGTTGAATTCCTCGTCGTTGAATGCCGCTTTCACTGCGTTCTGGCAGTCATCGAAGTTGCCGCGCACTCCGAAGACTGAGACGTTGCTGCCCCGCTGGGTGATCATCTGCTTGCGCTGCAGTTCCGAGACGCCGTCGGCAGGATAGAAGACGATGATGTTCGTGTGTTCGCGATCGACGAAGCCCTCGAGTGCCGCCTTCCCCGTGTCGCCCGAAGTCGCGACGAGAATGAGGTAGTCGTCCAGAGCGCGCTCGCGCGCGTGAAGCATGCTGATTGCCTCCGAGAAGAACAGGGGCATGCACTGAAGCGCCATGTCCTTGAACGCGCTCGTCGGACCGTGCCAGAGTTCCAGAACGTGCATGTCGGGGCGCGCTTCGACGACTGGCGCGATGCGCGCGTCGTCCCATTGGCTCCCGTACGCTCGCTGCATGAGCGTGTCGATCCGCTCGTCGCTCACGTCCACTCCGAACCGGGAGAAGATTGCGGCGGCCCGACGCCAGTACGGCATCTCGCCGACTGCAAGAATCTCGCCGAGCGTCAGCTCGGGCAGGGACGCGGGTACGTACAGACCGCCTCCCGGGGCGATTCCCCTTGCGACAACGTCGGTGAACGCAGGGTTGCCTCGAGCGAGACCACGGGTGTCGCGATAGTGGACGACCGGCTTCATGCGTGCATCGTAGCAGAGCCCTACCTTCGGCGGGGCAGCAGCTTCACGCGCGCACGACGAAGGTCTTGCCCCAGCGGTCGCCCAGTCTTTGCCGAAGAGGGCTCGCGCTGACCAAGTAGAGGCCCACGCCTCCGAAGAGGATGAGGTCGACGATTCGCGCAACATTGCGCTTCAGCGCTTGGACGCGCGACAGGCGTCTGCCGTCGGAGTCCACGATGCGCAATCCGAATAGAGCCTTGCCGGGTGTGACGCCCACCGTGGCTTCGAACGCGAAGAAGTAGCCGTACAGTACAGACAAACTGACCGGTGCGGCGACGAGTAGTAGAGCGAAGGGGAGATCTCCGCCCGCTCCCCCAGACAGTAGAGTCGCGAGTGCCCTTCCCGCGTAGTAGGTGAGCGACTGCCCGATGACCCAGTCGGTGGCGAACGCCCCGGCGCGGCGCGGCAGTACGTCCACGTGCTTGGTCGTGATCTCGCCGACCTTAGTCGGCGGTGGCGGTGGAGGCTCGATCGACTTGGCAGGAGCTAGGAGCGGCGTCGAGGAGCCCGGCAGTGGCGGCAGCGGACCCTCGGTGTCGTGATGGTCCCGCAGTTGGGATTTCAGGTGGCCGAAGACACACCCACCGTCACGTGAGACCCAGACATACGCTCCACAGTCTGCACAGAATGCAGCCTTCGGCATGGCCCCTCGTACCCCCATTCCGCAGGTGCCAGATGGGGACTTCGTGGGGCGGAGGCGCTCTCCTGCATTCCTGCGTGAAGTCCGCGCGACGCTGCAGTGGCCTCGTGGTCACTCCTCCTGACCGGGGAGGGCGTGCTAGTCTTTAGATATCCAGATGATTCTTTCCTGGCTCCCGAACAAGCTCTCGCAGGTTGGCTCGTCTACACGGGGGGTTTCGTGAAGTACGTCGTGCTCATTCTCGACGGCGCCTCCGGATGGCCGTTGCCCGAACTCGGCGGGCGGACGACTCTGCAGGTCGCCGAGATCCCGAATCTCGACCGCATGGCACGTCAGGGGATCGTTGGTCTCGCGCAGACCGTTCCCGAGGGCATCGAGCCATCTTCATCGGCGGCGTGCACCTCCATCCTGGGCTACGATCCAGTCGCCGATCTCGTCGGTCGAGGCG
>JAOUET010000008.1 GCA_029858605.1 Coriobacteriia bacterium
CATTCGACCGGGGCCGAGGAACGAGTATATCCGCCCGGTTTGACGCCCCGGCACCTGCGCGAGTATCGGTACGGCTCGCTCACCGACTTCTTCGAGCGGCACGCCGAAGGCCTCCATAGCGTAGCGCCAGTTGTCGCGTGCGTGCTCGAGGCGGGGGCTCACCTCGAGGTCGCGGTAGAAGTCCGTGTCCACCATCCCTGGCACGAGAGCGTGGACCGATATCGGGCGGCCCTTGTTCTCCGCCGCCACGCTGCGAGTGATGCTCGCAACGGCACTCTTCGTGGCCGCGTAGGCGGCGGTGAAGGGGGTGGCCTCTCCACGGTGGCCACGGCCGGACATGTTGAGCAGGATCCCACCGTGCTCGGTGAAGTAGGGCACGAGCAGGCGCGATGCGAGCATCGTTCCCGTCAGGTTGACGGAGACGATGTGGTCGATCTCCTCCGAGGAGCATTCGTCGAGCGGGCGATAGCCGAGTGAGACTCCCGCGTTGTTGACCCAGGCGTCGATGCGTCCGAGAAGGCCGAGTGTCGTTTCGAAGAGACACTCCACGTCTTCGGCCGAGGACACATCCGCGCTCATGCCGCAAACGCGTTGGTCGTTCGCTGCGAAGGCGTCCACGGTGTCTGCCACGGCATCCTCCTTGCGGGAACTCACGACCACCACGGCACCCGCTCGGGAGCAAGCGTCGGCGATCGAGCGTCCGATGCCGCGAGTGGAGCCGGTCACTACGACGACCTTGTCTTCGAGCAGTTGCGAGGAAGTGTTGCGGCCGTTGCGTGTCACAGGGATCTCTCCTGGCCGAGGAATCGCTTTGCGTGCGCGATCGCTTCTTCCGGCGTGGCAGCGTCCACGAGGCGGCCCGTCGCGTAGAACCTCGCGAACGCTTCTCCGAGCGCGAAGTCTAAAGCCACTACCGGGCGACCGAGTTTCAGGGCATGCGCGATCTCGGATATCGTGCCCGCTCCTCCTCGGCAGGCTATGACCACCCGGCTTGCGAGTACGTTGACGACGTTGCGAGCGTCGCCGAGACCCGTTGGGATGGGGATGTCGATGTCCGGGGTCGCCTGGCGAGTGTCCTCGTCGGGAAGCACGCCGACGGTCAGGCCGCCGACTTCTCGCGCACCGGCGGCCGAGGCCGCCATCACTCCGCAATTGCGGCCGCCGTTCAGTAGCACCCAACCTTCTTCGGCGATGAGCGCGCCAAGCCTGCGGGCGGTCTTCAAGGTAGCCTGGTCGACCTTGCCACCACCCATGACCCCGATGATCGTGCGCATGGGCACCTCCGTATCCGATGGTACGACAGGTGTCGCGAAAGCACGAAGCCCCGCACGCGGCGGGGCCTTCGCTGGTTTCTGTGGCGCGCCCTGAGAGATTCGAACTCCCGACCTTCTGATTCGTAGTCAGACGCTCTATCCAGCTGAGCTAAGGGCGCATCTGCGTCCGACTGGGCGGACGGCCTAGCAATCCTGCCAGCAGGCAGGCGAGATGTCAACTGGCGGAGAGTGAGGGATTCGAACCCTCGAAGGGGCGTTATAACCCCTTACTCGCTTAGCAGGCGAGCGCCTTCAACCGACTCGGCCAACTCTCCGCAGACGCTTCTTGAGCACATGCCTTCGGGCAGTTCGTCCCCGCCACAAGAAACGCCGAATCATTGTATCAAGGTGCCGAAGAGGGGTGAAGCGAGATTGGGGCGTCAGGTCGACGCGTCTCGGAAGGGCGGTACGGGACCGGATCGACGGCGGGTGAAGTCCCTGTTCAAATTGCGATTCCAGTCTGTGCCGGAGGATACAATCGCATAAAAACATAGTAATAGTGCGGTTTCACCCTTGTATCGAGCTGACACCATCGACACAATGGGACGATGAATCCACCGGCGCCGTCTGGGTTCGCGGCGGAAACGGCAGGCAGGCAATGAAGCAGTATGGAGAGAGTGTCAGCGGGATCATCGGGGGCACCCCAGTGGTCGCGCTGCAGAGGCTCGCGGAAGGCCTCCCGGGTCGCGTCATCGTCAAGCTGGAGTCGCACAATCCCGGTGGTTCCGTGAAAGACCGCATCGGCAAGTCGATGATCGACGACGCCGAGAGACGCGGGCTGATACGCCCGTACGAGTCCACGATTGTGGAGCCCACGAGCGGGAACACCGGCGTCGCGCTCGCGATGATAGGCGCCGAGAGAGGCTATCGGGTCATACTCGCGATGCCGGAGAGCATGTCGATCGAGCGTCGCAAGCTGCTCGCAGCGTTCGGCGCCGAGCTTGTGCTCACACCGAAGGAAGCGGGCATGCGCGGAGCGGTCGAAGCTGCGGAAAGCATCGCGGCGAAGACGCCCGGCTCGTGGGTGGCCGGTCAGTTCACGAATCCTGCGAATCCGAGGGCGCACTACGAGACCACGGGCCCTGAAGTGCTCGCCGCAACCGGGGACGTCGAGATCGGGGCGTTCATTTCTGGTGTCGGGACCGGCGGAACTGTGAGCGGAGCCGGTGCCTACCTGAAGGAGCACGCCCCGGGGGTCCGCATCATTGCCGTGGAGCCCGCTGAATCGCCCATCATCGCCCAGCGTCTTTCGGGGGAGGAACTCAAGCCGGGCCCACATCTGATCCAGGGCATCGGCGCGAATTTCATTCCCGACACGCTCGACTTGGACGTTCTCGACGAGGTCTTGCATATCGAGGGACCAGACGCGGTCGAGGTGGCTAGGAGTCTGGCCGCGCAGGAAGGTCTCCTGGTCGGAATCTCCTCGGGCGCGAACGTCAAGGCGGCGATCGAGGTGGCGTCGCGTCCGGAGATGGAGGGTCGCGCCGTCGTGACGGTCGCTCCGTCCACCGGCGAGCGGTACTTGTCGACCGTTCTTTGGGAGGGCCTCGGGCAATGAGAGTCTCCCAGCAACTCGACTACACGCTCAGAGCGCTTGTCGAGCTTGCGCGGGAACCTGGACGACCTGTCTCGGGGGGCGAGGTCGCAAGGAGATTGGGCCTGCCAAGACGATTCCTCGAGCAGCAGCTCACCTCGATGGGGCGTGCGGGCCTCGTGAGATGTCGCCGCGGGACCGGTGGCGGGTGCGAACTGGCTGTCGCTGCGGAGGACATCACCGTGGCCGACGTGGTACGAGCTGTCCAGGGAGAGGTTCTGGACGTCCCACACACGGCCGGTTCCGCCGTGGCCGAGATGTGGGCGGGCGTCGTGGCGGAACTCGACGAGGTTCTGGATGCGGTGACCATCGCGGAACTGGCTCGACGTCAACGGGTCATAGGGGCCGACGCAACTTCGATGTACTGGATCTAGCCGAAGCGAGAACGATTGAGCTTGCGCCGCGTGCCGGAGACGCGAGCCGCGGACCGGATGATCCACCCCCTTGACGGTCGCGGTGCGCGTGCTACTCTACAATCCATACCTATGAGGTAGGAAATCTCCGCTCGCGAAAGAGGTCCTCCAATGGAGACGCCATCGGTCTACCTTGACTGCGCAGCCACCACACCCGTGGACCCGCGCGTGTTCGAAGCCATGAGTCCCTTCTTCAGTGGCAGGTTCGGGAATCCCAGCAGCCTGCACGCGAGCGGGAGAGACGCTCGTACGGCTCTCGATGAGGCACGCGAGAGCGTGGCCGCATCGATCGGCGCGAACGATCCGACCGAAGTGCTGTTCACGGGTGGAGGCACCGAATCCGACAACGCCGCCCTCATCGGCATCGTGTCGAAGGCCGCCCCCACCGGCGGTCACGTCGTGGTGTCGGCGTTCGAACACCACGCGGTTCTGGAGCCGGCGCATCGGCTCGAAGGCAGGGGCTACGACGTCACCTATCTGGCGCCGCGTCGAGACGGGTGCATACACGCCGAGGATCTCGAAGCGGCGATGCGTGCGGACACGGTTCTGGTCTCGGTGATGCACGGTAACAACGAGATCGGCACCATTCAGCCGATAGCGAAACTCGCAGACGTGGCGCATGAGGGCGGGGCCCTGATGCACACGGATGCGGCCCAGACGCTCGGGAAGGTCGAGGTCGACGTTCGGCAAATGGGTGTGGACGCAGCGTCGTTCTCTGGTCACAAGATCTACGCGCCCAAGGGCATCGGCGCGCTCTACGTGAAGCGAGGAACGCCTTTCGAACCTCTGCTTACGGGGGGTGGCCAGGAATTCAAGAGACGCTCGGGAACAGAGAACGTCGCCTATGTGGTGGGTCTTGCCCGTGCAGTCGAGATCATGCTGGAGGAACGCGAGACGGAAGCGCCGCGGCTATCCTTGCTGCGCGATCGGCTGCTTGAGGGCATCACGAATGCAGTCGAGAACTCGGAGCCGACCGTGGCCTCCGGTGAGCGCCTTCCGAACATCGCCCACGTGGTGGTGAAGGGAGTCGAAGGCGAGTCCATGCTGTTGCAGCTGGACCATCTCGGCGTGGCGGTCTCAACCGGCTCCGCATGCTCGTCGGGATCGCTCGAGCCCAGTCACGTCCTCCTCTCGATAGGTTGTCCCCCGGAGGTCGCGCACGGTTCCTTGCGCCTGTCCTTCGGACGCTTCACGACAGAGGCCGACATAGACTACTTCCTCGAGAAGTTCCCGGCCATTGTGGAAGGCCTGCGGTCGATGTCGCCCGTCTACCAGCGCATGTACGGCAGCAGCGGAACCGAGCACCCGGTCACCGCTCAGTCGTAGGAAGAGGAGAACTCGTGTACAGCCCCAAGGTCATGGAACACTTCAACAACCCACGGAATGTCGGCGTGGTCGAGAACGCAGACGGTGTCGGTGAGGTGGGGAACCCGGTGTGCGGCGACGTAATGAAGATCAGCATCAGGGTTGCCGAAGACCGAATAGCCGACATCCGGTTCCAGACCCTAGGTTGCGGGGCGGCGATCGCGACCTCTTCCATCATCACGGAGATGGCCCGCGGCATGAGTCTCGAGGAAGCCGCCGGGATTACGAAGAAGGACATAGCCGACGCCCTGGACGGACTGCCCCCGCAGAAGATGCACTGCTCGGTGCTGGCAGCAGACGGGCTCCGCGCCGCGATCGAGGATTATCGCAAGCGGGACTCGCGTCTTCGCGTCTAGATGGCGGAGGGGGAGGGATTCGAACCCCCGGACCCGTGAGGGTCAGCGGTTTTCAAGACCGCCGCATTAAGCCAGACTCTGCCACCCCTCCGCAGGTGAGCACACAGGAGGATAGCACGTGCAGGATTGAGCCGCGCCTTGCGGCCGGCAGGGCGTTCCCGGATGAGATTCTTTGGGGCGCAGAAGGGCGTGTCCGCCGTCTATCCTCGCAGCTCCGCCGCTAGTCCGGGGTGACCCTTCGAGTTCAGGATAATTCATCAGGAAAGTAGTCAACTTTTCTTGTGCAGTTACCGAACTTAACGACTGTAGGGCACCGTTCGGCGCAGGTCTGTGACTGGCGACACACCGTTCGAGGGGGCGGGGATATGGGGACCCTCTACGACTACTGCACGAAGATCCAGAGCCACATTGAGCGTGAGGGCATGGATCTCTTCCGCGTTCGCGGTGAGTTGGCGCTGCGCGTCGGCTTTCTCATTTCACTCGTGGAGCCGGAAGATCCGGATGACCCAGAGAAGGTCAAAGCTCTGCGTGAGGCGGCCCAGGACGTTCTGGGTCTCACGCTCGACTAGGCGGGACGAACCGATGTCGAAGAACAGTCGTTCAGACAGTGAAGGTCGCCCCGCCGTTCGCTACAAGTATGCCGCGAGACCGCTTAGGACGAAGACCAAGCGGCCGTTCTGGAAGTCCGGCTCGGCGCTGCTTGCACTCTTGGCCATCGCCGGTCTTGCTTTCGCCGCGGGGTGGAACCCTCCGACGACGACCGTGCATTCCTTCACCGAGGCGAGCGACTACCGTGCGGATCGCGACAGCGGGTGCACCAACTCCGGCGAAGGCTGCCATGGGTCCGAATCCTCATATGCCGACTTCAACGCCTATCATCCCGACACCGAGTGCACCACGTGTCACAAGTACCAAGGTGTGGGCTGCATTCCTTGCCACGAGCCCGAGAACAACGAATGCGTGACTTGTCACGACGGCACGATGCCGAACGCGCCTGACTGCGTTCGCCTGTCGGAGCCCTATCCTCGCGGCCACTACCGCGAAACCACTCATACGGCGATGGGCACCGATATGTCAGTCGTCGTTCGAACTGTAGGTGATGGCGAGGCGGGGCTGGAGTGTGGCGAGTGTCACGCGCGAGATATGCGCAAGGCACACACGGGCGTTCCCGCGGTAGAAGGCAGCGAGTACGGCGACGACGTGAACTGCGGCGAGTGCCACAACGACACGCGTTGCTTCGGCCTTGAGCAAGTCTCGAGCGACTGGGAAGGGCGGCGCTGCGAGGATTGCCACAGGGAAGATTCGTCCTCGCCGATGCATTCCTCGGACATCGCGACGTCGATCGAGCCGAGCGGCACGCCGGGCTGCGGTGCTACCGGCAAAGGTTGTCACGAGATAGACGACGTGCACGGGTTGCACCCCAACTTGCCCAAGGACTGTTCGGGCTCTGCGAAGGACGACGAGCCCGGCTGCCACGACCTCGAGGTCGAGTCCCACAAGCCGACCGCCACGGCGTGCGGCGGCGAGGGTGACGGGACGTGTCACCTCGGCTACGAGCCCGACGAACTCACGCACAAGAACGATGCGGCACTTCATTCGGCTGAGACACGCTATCCCGCGTCGGATACGTCCTTCAACGGCGTTGCCTGCGGTGACTGTCACTTCATGGAGCCCGATGGCGTCAGTCTCGTAACCGAGCACGATGTCTGGACCTCCCAGAAGACGGTCGTTGGCGACGATGGTTGCCGAAACTGCCACAACCACCTTGCGTCTCTGGAGGCCATCGAGAACGATTGGGAGCTTCGAGACACCCGAGAATCCTGCGACGCGTGTCACGGCACCTACACGCTCGACGGGGCGCATGCCGGCGACTTGACGTCGCTTCACGTGGCCTACAACGGCAGTGACGGTTGTGCCGACACGGGTCCGGGGTGCCATCCGACTGCCGACCTGCTCTCGGTGGGGGCTCCGACGACGTCTGGTGGTGTCCATCGCGACTGTCTGCGTTGCCACGACAAGAACGCGTCGATGGGCAACGCGGCATACAATCCCGAGCACAAGACTTGCGGATCGAATAGAGGCTGCCATTCGGCTTCGGGCGCATACGATCCCGACACGGGAAGGCACTTCGGCGCAGGCAAGTCGAGGACCGACGGACGGGATGCCGCGCACCACACCGCTGGCGAGAGGCAAAGCGATGACGTGTTGGTCGATAGCGCCAGTGGGCTGAAGGTCGAATGCGACGTCTGCCACGACATGAGGTTGGGACCGGAGCACGAGCGACCCAACAGCGCGATGACAACCCCGTCGTGTTCCGGGTGTCACAATCACAGCATTGGTGTAGCGACAGTGGTGAAGGCCGACTGGCCCGGTCGATCCACCGACGGCGCGTGCGACGCATGCCACGACCAGTCCGGGATGGACTTGCCGCACACGCGTGTCGCAGACGTTCACGAGGCCACAGAGATCAGCCGTTTCGGCGAGCCGGAAGTCGGGGCGTGTGCTGAACCCGGTTGTCATTCGGCAATCGACGTGCGCGTGGTGCACAAGAACGTGGGCTGCGCCATCGAGGGATGCCACGGTACCGACGGCGACATCTTCGGCAGCCGCATCATGAGCTGCGGCGGTCCCGACGACACAGAGGGCTCGTGCCACACCTCGAGCGAGCGCCACTTCCACATGACCGAGTCGCACTTCGCGACCGAGATCAACCGCTACGGCGAGCCGGAAGAAGGATCTTGCGCAGAGCCCGGGTGCCATCCGACCAACTACACGCGCGACCTGCACACCACGTATCGCTGCTCGACCGCGGGCTGCCATGAGGAGGGCGGGCCGACCTACAACAGCTGCGGTGGCGCCGAGGGTCAGGACAACTGCCACATCGGCTACGGCCCGGACGAGCACTTCGTCAGCCACGCTGCTGACCTCACCGGTACCGTTGAGGGTGTCCCCTATGACGTGGGCACCAACATCGGATGCCTCGGCGTCTGCCACTCGACCGACTTGGTGACCGAGCACGCGGATCAGCTGGTTGCCGGGTTGGACGGCGGAGGGGACACCGTATGTAGCGTGTGTCACTACAACGAAGACGACCCCGGGGCCGGTGCCTTTGCCGGTCTGCCCGCGGTCACGAATGCCATTGCTGGCCACGACCGGCGCTGTGTCTCGTGCCACGCGAGCGGGTCTGCCACCGACGGGCCGGATGCTGTGGCGTCGCCGCCTGGCACCTGCGTACCCAGCGTGCCCGCTCCGGCCAGCGTCGAGCCGAACTCCACGGTCGAACCCCGGCTGGCGCAGGCGATGCCGTCCGAAGAGAGCAGCAGCGGTGCGATTGCCGACAAGAGGACACCTGGGTCTTCCGACGAGGAGACGGCCACCGACACCCCGATTCCCGACGAATCTGAGGACGCGCAGAGCGAGGAATCCTCTGCCACCGGAGGTGCGGCGGACGATTCGGCTGATGAGCCGGCCGAAGACCCGGTTGAGGAGCCGAAGGATGAGTCTCAGGAAGGCAGCGGAGAGTGTCCCGAGGACGGCAGCGGGGAGTCGGACGGCGAGGTGTCAGATTCGGTTTCACAGGACGGACGAACTGAGGTCTGCCTGGATTGTCACGAGTTGTGCACGGAAGAAGCAGTGGACTGACCATCGGGCGATTACCGGCGGATGCGCTCGGCTTGCGGTGCGGCGCTGACCGGGGGGAGAGACGAATGAGAAACGTAAGGGTTCGCACGAAGATTCTCTTGACCGTGTTGATCGTGAACCTGCTGGGCGCAGTAGCGATTGTCGTGTACCTCCACCAGTCGTACTCGTCTGGACTGGACCTGAGCGCAGAGGGGGCTCAAAGCGAGGCACTCGGCGCCTGGGAGCAGCTGGGCGGTCCGGACTTGACGCTAGGACCGGTGAGCGACCCGGCGGAGGTGGAGACGGTACTCGCCAACATGAAAGAGGTAACGGGTGCCGACTACGGATACCTTCTCGACAAAGGCGCGCTGGAGCCGGAAGCGTACTCGGAGATGCGCGAGAACGCCGGTCTTCCAAACAACTGGGATGAGCGAGAAGCGTACGCTCTAGTCGCGTCAACCGACGAAGCCGCTGAAGAGCACATGCTCTTCTCGGTCGATCCGGGCTCCGTGCCCGAGGTGGGGAAGATCGTCGGAATCGAGAACGGTGCTTGCTCGAAGATGTGTCATGAGAGCATGACCGGGGAGGGTGACTACTGGGCGGTGAAGTGGAGCACCGACTCTGCAAGCCGCGCCCACGCCGTCGTCCCCGTCGTCGACGGGATGGGCGACCCGATCGGCGTCGTCTATGCCATCGAGGACATCTCGGCGCGAGCGGATGCTGCTCGCACCTCGCTGCTTCGCACTCTGGTGGTGATCGGCGTCACGCTGATCGTCGCGACCCTCATCATTGGCGGACTGATCGACGTACTCGTGTTCCGCCGACTGGAGAGAGCTACTGCGAGCATCCAAGATCTTTCGGTGCGATTCGCGGGCGGAGACTTCGACGTTCACTTCGAGCCCGACGGTACCGGTGACGAGATTGGCCAGTTCGAGCAGTTCTTCGCCGACTTGATGAGTACGATTTCCGTCACTCTCAAGTCACTGAGTTCGGCGAAGAAGAACGACTAGGCTTC
Organism: Coriobacteriia bacterium; assembly: GCA_029858605.1. Taxonomy (GTDB): domain Bacteria; phylum Actinomycetota; class Coriobacteriia; order Anaerosomatales; family JAENZW01; genus JAENZW01. The sequence goes on from JAOUET010000008.1 coordinate 9,678, forward strand.
GCAACGAGTCTCTCCCGTGAGTACGCGGCACCGCAACATCGCCAGCACACGCACTGCGAGAAGATCAGGCCCCGGCAATCGAGGCGCCGGGGCCTGACTGCGCCTCGATCAGTCCGGCTGCGGGTACGGGTAGCCGCCCTGGGGCGCCCCCGTAGAGACCCAGATGTTCACCATGGTGCCGTAGTCTTCGAAAGCATCCGGTTCGGGCTTCTGGTAGTACACGCGCCCCTTTGCCACTCCAGCAGTGCTCGGCCCGTATTGAACCTTCATGCGATACCCCCCTGACCGCAAGGTCGACTTCGCTTGCGATTCGGTCATGTTGAGCACGAAGGGCACTTGCGGTCCGGAAAGGGGTGGCGACACATCGTGCGGCACGTAGTCGACCGCCTGGTCCGTCGCCTCACGGCTGGAAGGAAACTCGAGGCCCGTATCGACATCTCCGTAGCCGAAGCCCCCCGGTCCTTCTCTACCCGGGAGCACGGCGACAACGAGGTCTATTGCCGAACCCCTGAGGACGCGGTTTCCCGCATCGGGATCTTGGTCGGCGACCTTGCCGTCTTCCTCTTCGACCGCGGCCGTCGTTGTGGTGACCTCTCCAACCGCGAAGCCCGCAGCTTCGATGGTGTCGCGTGCCTTGTATTCCTCCAGCCCCACGACATCCGGAACCGTCGTCAGGCGCGAGAGGAACCACCAGATGATGAAGGCGATGATTGCGACGAGGAAGATGAAAGCGAGAATCCGACGCGTGCGCTCGTCCGACTGCTCTTCTTCAGTCTCGTCGAGAACAAGGTCTAGGTTCTCGGGTGCGTCTGCAACCGACATGCGATCCTCCCCATCGCGCCCCACCCAGGTGTCCGGGCGCGAACCACCTTCGGTGTCAATAATCGCACACAAGTGGACTCCTCGGCAGACGTTGTGGGACACATGTCGACAATCCAGAGGCGGTTCTTCGGCGCTCTGATGCTAGAATCCAGCCAGGTGACCCCGTCTGCCGGGAGCTTCTCGTGGAGGCCGACACTACCTACATGGCAATGGCGCTCGAGGAGGCCTATCTTGCCGAGGAGTCGGGCGAGGTGCCGATCGGTGCCGTTGTCGTATGCGAAGGCGCAGTGGTGGCTCGCGGCCACAATCGCCGAGAGATCGACAACGACCCCGCCGGCCACGCGGAGTTCATCGCGATTCGCGAGGCAGCGAAGCGCCTCGGCAGGTGGCGCCTTTCGGACTGCACCGTCTACGTGACGCTCGAACCGTGCCCGATGTGCGCCGGTCTGATGCACCAGGCACGCATTTCCCGCTGTGTCTACGGCGCGTCGGATCCCAAAGCCGGAGCGCTAGGCACTCTCTACGACCTTTCGAACGACGAGCGGCTCAACCACAGCTTCGCGGTCACCGCCGGCGTCTGCGCCGAAGAGAGCGGGGCTGCACTCACGAAGTTCTTCAGCCGACTCAGGAAGGGGTAGGTCATGCGACGGACGGCACTGCGCCTCGCTGTGGCGACACTAGCTATGCTGGCGCTGGCGTGCGCTCTCGCGACGCCTGCGTTCGCGAAGGACTACACGATGGGGCCGGTGGACATCGAGGCAGTCGTTGGCCCCGACGGTTCCGTACTCGTGACCGAGAGGCGGACCTTCGACTTCGACGGCGATTTCACGTTCGTCTCCTGGAAACTCAACAAGACCGGGGCCAAAGCGATCGAGATCCTGGGAGTGGACGGTCCGGACGGTCCGCTCAAGCCCACGAACTCGCCGACGGCTGCCGATGATCGTCCGCCCAACACCTACCTCGTCTCCGACCTTGCCGGCGCGGTCGAAGCTCGAGCGTTCTTCCGCTACGGGGACGAGAGCGTCCCGCTGACCCTTCGCTATCGAGTCCTCGGTGCGGCAACGCGATGGGAGGACACGGGGGAGCTGTACTGGCAGTTCATCGGCGACGAGTCTGAGAAGGGTGTCAGCGACGTGCGCATGACGGTGGTGCTGCCGAACCCCGGACAGGTGGTCGAGCCCGGCAGCGACGTTCGTGCATGGATACACGGGCCACTGACGGGCAGCTTCGACGTGCTCGAGGACGGGACGATAGAAGCCGAGCTGGACGAGCTTGATCCGTACACCTTCGTGGAAGTACGAGCGCTGTTCCCGGAGCAGTGGCTTTCGAATGCCCAGACCACCCAGGGGCAGGTCGTGGAAGATGTGCTGGCTGAAGAGGGACGTCTGGCCGATGAGGCCAACCGGCTGCGCCGTCGGGCGCAAAGCCAGAGAAACCTGGGACTGTTCGGCTCACCGGCGCTCTCTCTGGGCGTGCTCGCGCTCGCCGTGGTGCTCTTCCTTCGGCATGGCAAGGAACACCGAACGCAGTTCCAGGGCGAGTACTACCGGGAGTTGCCTGCCGAGATGCCGCCGGCACTTGTTGGTGCGCTGTGGCGGATGGGCAACGTTGAGGACTCCGACGTCGCAGCCACGCTGATGAACCTCGCCAACAACGGCATCGTCAGCATGCAACCGGTGTCGGTCACACAGCAAGGCGGGTTCCTGAATCTGGGCACCAAGGACGTCCAGACGTACGAACTGCGGCTCGATCGCAGCAAGCTCTCTGAGGCCGATCCCATCGAGAGAGAACTCGCCGAAACGCTGTTCGACAGGGTCGGATCGCGCACGGACGTCTTCACGATCGATGAGCTGAAGACCTACGCGAAGATGAGTGCCGAATCCTTCGCGAAGTCCATGAAGAACTGGAAGTCGTCGGTAAAGGCGGAAGCGAAACGGCGCGGTTTCTTCGAAGGTAGCGGGAGTGCGACGCAAGCCGGGCTGTTCGTGGCGGCCACCATCGTCTTCGCCGCCGGGATCTACGGCACGATCTTGTCCGGCAATGCGATACCCGTGGTGCTCGGGATACCCGTTGCAGTCGTCGTCGGCGTGCTCGCATTCTTCTCTTCGAGGCGCTCGAGAGAAGCCAACGAACTTCACGCGAAGTACGAGGGCGTGCGCAACTACATTCGTGATTTCAGCCGTCTAGACGAAGCTCCGCCACAGCATGTGAAGCTGTGGGAACACTTCCTGGTGCTGGCCGTGGTCTTTGGAATCGCCAAGGAAGTCATAGAGCAGATGAGGGTACGCATACCGGACGTCGTGAACGACCCGCATTTCCAGACGACGTACTGGTGGGTGTACTCTTCCGGCTCCTACCAAGACTCGCCCGTGGGCGCCCTTCAGAGCGGCTTCACATCGGCGGCATCGATCGCGTCCAGCCAGATGTCTTCGTCTTCCGGCGGGGGTGGAGGCTTCAGCGGCGGTGGGGGCGGCGGGGGCGGTGGAGGTGGCGTAAGCGCCGGATGATCCGGCACGCACGGCACGAATACAAGGCGGAGGTCGGGGGGCCTTTTCGCACCATATGCCTGTTTCCACTATTCTTTTTCGAGACACTTGCCGAAAACACCACCAGCACGTGCGTCCAGTAATCGCACGCGGTCGCGCGCGCTCGAGGAGGCGTCGACGATGAGGTTCCCAAGAGCACTCGCAATCTTCGGCACCGCGTTCGGGGCCTGGTCCCTTGCGGTGGCGCCTTCGCCTGCGTTTGCGCTGGACGGCTCTGTTGTCGTGCCCGATTGGCTGTCAATCGCGGCGGGGGGTCTCGGTCTCGTGATCTCGGCGCTGCTCTTGGCGGAGGGACTCTTCCTGAGGAAGGTGGCCGAGGGGTCGATGGTAGCGGTGAACATCGGCTACATGATGAGTGCGGTCGCGTGCTTCGCCGTTGCGATGATCTTGCGTTGGGTAGGCATGTTCTCCGACGACGCGGTGCTCGCGGAGCAGACCGCGTTCGCTGCGGAGCTGTTGGTGACGACGGGCATGGCTCTGCTCGCGGTGTACTTCTACCGCGTTCGCTCGACGATCACAGGCTACCTTCGTGCGTTGTCGGACATGGAAACCGGCACAACTGGCGGAGACAGCCCGGAAGAGAGCGATGGCTAACCTTCTGGCACAGCGGATAGAGGAGACGCTTCGGCCGGTGATCGGCACCGTGCTTGCGGCCGTGTCGGTTGACGTGGAGGCGAAGCGTCTCGGGAAGACCGTCGATACGATTGACCGGACGGATCTTCCGCTGATGGCCGAGAACCTTGTGGACGCGCTGCGGTTGGTCGTAGGACAGGAGCTCGCCGTGGCCGCCGCGGGCAAGGTTCGAGACCTCTCCTGAGAGGCCGAAGATGCGCAAGTTGCAGCAGATACTCGTTCTCGTCCTGTGCGTGATCGCTTTCGGGCTGAGTGGCTGCGCGTCGCCGGAGAGCAGCGCGATGGATGTGACGTGGCCGACTCTGGAATCGGGCAAACCGTCCTTCTACTACTTCGGAGCGCCGAGTTGACCGGCCTGTCGCGAGATGCTCCCTGTGGTCGACAGGGTCACGCCTTCCTACAGCGGCAGCATCGAGATGCTCATCTATCGCGATGTCAACTCGGATGAAGGCGCGAGTCGCTTCGCAAGCGAGCAGAAGGTCAGAGCTATCCCCACGATGGTGTTCGTGGATTCGCAGGGGAACGAGGTCGCGCGGATCATAGGGTCGACCTCCGAAGAGAACCTCAAGGCGGAACTCGACAAGATCGAGCGGTAGTCTTCGGCAAGTCGTGATATTGCCAGGGTCGAGCGCGTCGGCGCAGAATGATGTGGTGGAGGGACGCTCGGCGCGCGTTCGGGTGGAGGTGCGATGTCGGGACGCACGCTGTGCGGCGCACTTGTCATCCTGGGGGTCATTTTCCTCGCTGGGGCGGTCTTCGTATCGCCCGTCTTCGCGTACGTTGAGCCCAACACTCTGACCGGCACCGGTTGCAGCTACTGCCACCCGTGGGTGTGGGTCGATCCCCCCGGTATGATGGTCATTCAGCGCCGTCCGACCGCCGGCGGCGACTGCATGAGTTGCCACGCCGACTACGTTCGGGATGAATGGGTCGGTCCGCACGGGAACTACTCGGCGACGTCAGCCAAGTGCAGCGTGTGCCACACCGTTCACGATGCGCCCGAAGAGGGCATCCTGTTGCTGCCGCGCTCCACGATATCGGGGACGTGTATGACCTGCCACGACGGGACGGGCGGCAATGGCGTCTACGGTACCGTTCTCGCTCAGACAGGAGTCCCGCCCGGAGGGGGCCATCGGTGCGAGGAGACCACCCTCGTGCCCGGCGGAGACGCAGACACGGGTGGTGTTTCGATCGGCAACTTCGGAGGGCAGGACGGGACGCTGACGTGTTCCGACTGTCACTCGCCCCACGGTGCCGACATGGTCGAGCCGTTCAAGGGCGATCGCCGACGCGTGCGAGGGGAGAATCCGGCTCCGGTGACGTCGAGACTCCTGCGCCGCCGTCCGGGCGATGTCGCCACGCCGGTCGGCCGCTACGGGTCCGACTGGTGTCTCGCGTGCCACGCGGGACGTTCTTCGGAGGGCGTCGTGCACAATCACCCGGTCGAGCAGAAGACTGGCTCGAACCCCGACCCGTACCACTACGGCAACGTTCCGATCCTGGACAGCGACACAATGACTGGTTCGACCGTGCTCGCCGCCATGGGCGGCGTGCCGTACCCGGGCGGCGGGCACTGGGTGCCGGAGCCGAACAACGCCGGGAACCGCGGCTACCTGATGCCGTACCCACGCACGGCCGAACAGTCAGGGCACAGCCCGATCTGTCAGCAGTGCCACGAGGACACCCGCGCCGTGGGCATGCTGTCGGCCGATGGGACGCAAGGCGACGCGGCGACGGCGACGATCACCGCGGCAGACGGCGTGATGTGGAGCGCGGGATGGGTCCCCGCCCCCGACAACCCCATGTTCCAGAACTTCCCACACGAGACCGAGAACCGATGGATGCTCGTGGAGGAAGACGATGACCTCTGCATGAACTGTCACCCGCCCGCAGCTCTGCCCTAGCGCGCTTCTCCCAGTCGAACGCGACCGTCTTCGAAACCCATCCACGGGTCGAGTCCCATTCGTGCGACACGCTGCACTGCCGAGATAGTGTCGAAGACGAGAGGTTCCTCGGCGGCTTCCAGCTCCTCCCACGTCACAGGGACCGCAACCGGTGCCCCGGGACGTGCGCGCGTCGAGAAGGGACACACGGCGGTTGCACCGTGTGAGTTGCGCAGGTAGTCGACGAACACGTGGCCTCCCCTCGCCGTTTTCGCCATCTTCGCGGTGAAGTTCCGAGGGTCGTGCTCGGCGACGTGGTCGACCAACGCGTGCGCGATGCCCCGCACCTTGTCGAACGTATGCTCGCGCTCGATGGGGGCTACCAGATGCAGCCCCTTCCCGCCCGTGGTCTTCGCGAACGCCGTCAGACCGATCGCGGACAGGGCCTCTCGCACCAGCTGCGCGGATTCCACGATCCGCCGCCAGGTCACGTCAGGTCCCGGATCGAGGTCGAGCACGATCTGGTCGGGCTTTTCGGGATCGTCAACGCGACTCTGCCAAGCATGTATCTCCAGAGTGCCGAGCTGGACGAGCGCCACTATGCCCGGCACGTCGTCCACGTAGAGGTACGTGGCAACGCCGTTCTTCTCGGCGATCTCGACGGTGTGTATTGCCGAAGGGAAACCGCGCGGTTCAGGATGCTTCTGGTAGAAGCAGTCGCCTTCGCGACCGTGCGGGCATCGGACCAGCGTGAGCGGGCGCCCGGAGATGTGCGGGAGCATGTGTGGGGCGATCGACTCGTAGTAGCGAGCGAGATCGAGCTTGCTTGTGGCGCCCGACAGGTCTGTTGCGGGATAGAGCACCTTGTCCGGGTTCGTGATGGACGTTCCCGCGACCACGACCGCGCCTGGTTCGCCGACGGCTGCTGCGGCCGACTCTTCGCGCATGACGTCGGCTGCGGGCTTGTCGATCCTTTGGCCGTGGAATGATGGATGCCGCAAGAGCCCGTCGCGCGTCCACTCCTGGAAAGTGACCTCCACGACGAGTTCGGGTCTCACCCAGTGTGCGACGCGGCCGGTCAGTTCGGGAGACCCGTCGAACGGCGACCCATCGATCTCGAGCGCATCCAGCTTCGCGCGCAGATCCTCGAGGTTGCGTTCCGTGAAGCCCGTTCCCACCCTGCCCGCGTAGCGCAGTCCGCCTTCCAGGTCGTGATAGCCGAGGAGCAGCGCGCCGAAGCCACCTCGGCCACCCTCGCCTTCGGTGAAGCCTCCGACGACGAACTCCTGGCGCCTCAGGCACTTCACCTTCTGCCACTCGCGGGTGCGTCCTGCGCGGTATGGCCGGTCGCCCCTCTTCGAAACGGAGCCCTCCAGGGCGAGCGTGCAAGCTTCGCGGTGGAACTCCTCCCCTCGGCCGGTGATGTGGTCGGCGTAGCGCAACGGGGAGTCATGCGGCAGCGTCGCCAGAAGCGCATTGGCCAGCTCCTTGCGCTTCAGCAGCGGGAACTCGCGCAAGTCTCGGCCGTTCAGATAGAGGAGGTCGAAGGCCATGTATGTGGCGTGCGAGGTGCGTCTCTTGGCCACAGCCTCCTGGAGGGCGCCGAAGTCGGGGACTCCGTGCGCGCCGAATACCACAACCTCACCGTCGAGAAGCACGGAGCCGACAGAGAAGCTTTCGGCGGCCTCGGCTATCTCGGGGAAGCGCTCGGTCCAATCCTGCGCGGAGCGAGTGAGCAACCTAGCGCGACCGTCCTGCGTCGCTATTCGAAGCCTGTAGCCGTCGTACTTGATTTCGTGTATCCACTCTGGACCTTCCGGGGGGCGGTCCACCAACGTCGCAAGCTGCATAGGTTCGCCGACGGGCATCGGGGCGAGAGTCGCGCCGTCGAGGGCAACGCTGTCGCGTGTCGCGCTGCCGAGGGCCACGCCGCCGGGTCTCGAGTCGGGAGCAATGATCTCAGCCGAAAAAGGGCCGGCATCGCCGCCCCCTGCGGTGGGGGGCGCCCCACCGGCGGATATCTGCTCGAGATCTCGGCCGGAGGCGGCGCTGTCCGGACGAGCGGCGAGCACGTCGTAGTCGTCCAGGTCTCTCGCGTGCTCGTCGCGGTCCTTGATCAGAAGCCAGTTCTGGCCGGACTCGCCCTCGCGGGGCTTCAAGCGCACGAGTGCCCATCGTCCGACGAGCTTCTCGCCGGAAAGGTCGAACTTGAGATGACCCTTGTCGAGACCTTCGACGGGGTCGAAGACCGGTTGCCACGTGCCTCTGTCCCAGACCATGACGGTGCCGGCGCCGTACTCGCCCTCCGGGATGACGCCCTCGAAAGAACCGTACTCGACGGGGTGATCCTCCACGCGTACGGCGAGACGTCTCTGCGAAGGGTCCAGAGAGGGTCCTTTCGGCACGGCCCACGACAAGAGCACTCCGCCGAGTTCGAGCCGCAGGTCGTAGTGAAGTCGACGCGCGGCGTGCTTTTGGATCACGTAGAGGCGCGGCGTTGTCTCGGGGCCCGCGTCACTCCTGACTTCAGGGGCTTCCTCGCCCTCAGGCTCGGGGGTCTTGCCGAAGTGCCGCTTGTCCCGGTAGCGGTCCAGATCGCCCATCGTCTCAGGCCTGTTTCCCGGAGGCTTCTTCCAGCGAGCGCTTCAGCAGCTCCATGATGTCGACGACCTCTCCCTCGGCTTCTTCGGCAGGTGGGGCCGGCACGGCCACTTCGCCGCCGCCGGCTTTGTTCTCGATCAGCGCGAGCAGGTCGTCACGGTAGGTGTCGCGATACTCTTCGGCGGCGAACGGCTTCTCGATGGAGGCGAGCAGCTGCTTCGCCATGGCGAGTTCTGCATCGGTCACACCAGCTGCACCGAGGTCTGCCGAGGGCAGATCGAGATCCTGGGTTCCACGCAGTTCGTAGGGGAACCGGATGATCTCGAGAACGAGGGCATCCTCATCGGGCACGAGTGCAGCGAGGTGCTCGCGCGTCCGGATGACGATGCGGCACACTGCCACGCGGCCCGCCTCGCGGAGCGCCTCGCGCAGGAGCGCGTATGCCTTTCGGCCCGCCTTGGTCGGCTCGAGATAGTAGGGCTTGTCGAAGTACTTGGAGTCGATGTCTTCGGCACAGACTGCGGCAAGGACGTCGATCGTCTGCGTGGCCTCCACGTTTGCGGCGCGGAAGTCGTCCTCGGTCAGCACGATCCAGTGCCCCTCTTCGATCTCGTAGCCCTTCACGATGTGTTCCCACGGCACGTCCTTGCCGGTCTTCGAGTTGACGCGCCTATTGCGCACCGGCGCCAGGTCGCGCTCGTCGAGAAGGCGGAAGGAGAGACGCGCCTCCGCATCTTCGGCGGAGAAGAGCGAGACGGGAATCGTCACGAGGCCGAAGCTGATGGATCCCTTCCAAATGGCGTTGGGCATGGCAGCCTCCAGCGGTCGCCTACGGAAGGATTGTTCCCGCGGACGCGCAAGGACGTGCGGAGACGTGCGAGCGCGTATGGCGCGGGAGTAGCGGGGAATGTGGCGCGCGGTGCTGGAGACCCGGGCGCCACAGCCGTTTGCCTAGGGCAGGTCCATCGGCGCGTGACAGTTGGTGCAGAGATTGTCATCGGTCTCGATGAGCATGTACGTGTTCTCGGTTTCGTGCGGGAAGCACTGGAACCGCGGGTTGTCGGCGGGGTTGTTTCCGTCTCCGAAACCCGTTACCTGCGCGGGTTCGACTGCACCGGGTTCGCCGACGACGCGCGTGTCCTCGTGGCACTGTTGACAGATCGGGCTGTGATTCGACTGTTCGGCGGTTCGCGGATACGGCATGACGTAGCCGCGGTTGTGCCACTCCATGGTTGGGGGAAAGCCGAGAAGGCCCATCGTGCCGTACGTCGTCGTAAGAGCGGTGTCGCTCTCAACGATGGCGACGTAGTCATAGTAGAAGGGGTTCGGGTTGGTGTCGGAGCAGTCGACCGGGTGGTTCATGACCGTCGGCAGACCCGAGCGTCGTCCCCTGTGGCAGGCAAGGCACCAGTCCGATCCATACACCGGCGTGGTAGTGGTGGAGCCGGTGGGCACCTGCTTGAGGAGGTGAGACGTGGACCAGTAGGGCAGCCATCCCGTGATGTCGTTCACGTGGAAGCGGACTCTCTCTCCGCTGAAGGTAGCGACGATGCTTGCCCCGTGTACGCTGTGGCAATCGTTGCAGCTCATGAAGTCGTTCTCTCCGGTGAAGACCTGCGATCGAGCACCGCCGGTGCCAGCATCTCCACCCGGGATGACGTTGGTCGCATCGATGCTGTGGGACGCTCCCACGGAAACCCCGCGGGCCGCGAGGGTGCCGTACACCCCGTAGCCCCCGCTGCCGTCGTGGCACACCATGCAGTTGTCGCGGATCGTCGCCTTGCGCAGCAGCAAGACGCCCTCGACAGGTGCGTAGTGCACGGTGTGGCAGATTGCGCACTTCTGCGAGGTGAGGGTGTAGCCCATATGTGGACCCTCGCGCGTGACGAACGGGAAGTCTTCGGAGTGGCACGCGCGACAGTCGAGGAGCTCGCCTTCCCATGTGGCGTCACCCTCGGCCCAACCGAATGCGGCTGCGGGCAAAAGCACGAGCGAGACTATCGCGAGCAATGCTGACAGAACCAAGCGTCTCGGCACGCCGCTCCTCCATCGGTAGAGTGCCCGACGAAACGCAGACTATCATACGGCTGCTCTAACACCATACGCCAGAATCTGCCTCACACGCGCGAGGCGCGTGCCATCGGCTCGCCGCACGGCTCCGCGCGTGTGGCGTGCAGAAGGCGTGGGACCCCTGTGACGGAGGTCACCGGCGCCTTCGCGTGAGGTGCCGAATACGAGTATGGAAGCATTTCGGCACCACGGGGTGTGGGCATATGGTCTCCGGCACATCCGCGAACCGTCGCATGCTATCGGCCGGTCTGGCCATGGCGCTGGCGTTGGCGCTCTCGTTCGTTCCAGGAGGGACGTGCTTCTCGGCGGACGTCCCGATCGCTACGGTTGCAGTCGGCCAGAACCCTGCGGCCATCGCAGTCAACCCCATCACCCACAGGGTCTTCGTCACGAACTACTTCGGGGACTCCGTCTCGATCATCGACGGCGTGTCCGACGTCGTCACGGCGACCGTTTCAACCTCCTACAACGGGAGCCTCTCAATCCCGATCTCGGTCGTGTGCAACCCGCTTGCGACGCCCCCGCGAGCCTACGTAGCGAACTTCTGGAACAGCCGCATCACGGTCATCAACGAGACCTCCGGTACCGTGCTCGGACACGTGGCGAGCAACGGGGCGCACGCAGGCGGTCCGCGCGCACTCGCCCTTGATGTGGCGAACGACAAGCTCTACGTCGCAGAGTACGGCGGCGGCTCGGTGACCGTGTTCGACGCGCTGACCTACGCGCAACTGAAGCAGATCACGGTGGGGTCGAGCCCGCGAGCCCTGGGGATATTCTCGAGTCTGCCGAGGACCCGCATCTACGTGGCAAACCGCAACTCGAACTCGGTTAGCGTGATCGACGGCGATACCGATACCGTCGTGGCGACGCTTGCGGTAGGGGCCGGGCCGAAGGCCATCGCGGTGGACAGCTCGACCGGCTATGCGTACGTCACTTGCGAGAGCGCCAACACCGTCGCGGTGATCGACGACAGCGACGTCGTGACTGCCACGATCGAGGTGGGACAGAGGCCCGTTGGCATCGCCGTGGACGAGGTCAACGGCCGAGTGTTCGTCGGGAACTTCAACAGCGGTACCGTGAGCGTTCTGCGCACGAGCGACTTCTCGCACGAAGCCACGCTCACGGTAGGCACTCAACCGTGGGCGGTGGCGTTCGACTCCGGTGACGAGAAGGCGTTCGTCACCAACTACGGAAGCAACAACGTCAGCTCCATCGACAACGCGCTTTCGGTGACACCCGTCGTGACGGGCACGAACCCCTACGCCATAGCGGTCAACGAGGGCATAGCGCCCCACAAGGTCTATGCCGGCAACTGGGGTAGCAACAACGTGACCGTGATCGACGAGCCTGCTTCGTCGAGCGGTTCGTCAGTGGCGAGTACGTTCGGTGGAGGTCGTGCTTCGGCGGTCGAATCGCTCGCGTCCCTGGAACCTGTCGTGTCGGTGAGGATCGACCCGTTAGCCGAAGACCCGACGTTCGAAACTGCGCCGACGCTTTCCGGGACAGCCACGAGCAACCGCGCCCCGTATGCGGCGGCTGTTGCGGGTGTGTTCTACCGAGCGGACGACGAGGTGGCGTGGCGGCGTGCCGAGATAACGGGGGGAGAAGGCACGCCGCACGTGACGTGGAGCGCCTCGCTCGGCCCGCTCGGGGGCGGAGCGCACTCGCTTGAGGTGATGGCGATGGATCAGACGGGGGTCGCCGCCGCCGTCTCCGACGGCGGTACCGCGGTGAAGACCTCCTCGGCGGACGGCTCGGCGAAGTACTCGTTCACCGTGCTCAGCAAGCCTGTCGTGACGAGCGCTTCCACCTACAACGGTGCGCCGGGGTCCAGCGTGATCATACAGGGAGGCGGTTTCGGCGACCTTCGAGGTTCCGGCTGGGTGACGTTTGCGGGCAAGGCGGCGGAAGTCGTTTCTTGGTCCGAGACCGCCGTGACCTGCACCGTGCCGGCTGGGGCGCAGCCGGGCTACGTCGGAGTGTGGCAGAACGGCGTGTGCTCGAACGGACTGTACTTCGTCCCCTCCACGGCTCCGAGGGTTGAGTCTCTCTCTACGGGGAGCGCAGCCTACGGCGAGACCATCACCATCACTGGTTCGGGTTTCGGTGATTCGCAGGGAAGCGGCTCGGTCACGTTCGGAGGCATGACGGCGGCGGTGACGTCGACGACGTC
>JAOUET010000132.1 GCA_029858605.1 Coriobacteriia bacterium
GGATCGAGCGCGACGATCTCCAGGTCCGGCCTCACGAAGGGAAGATCGTTGTTGCCGCCGTCCCAGATGATCAGATCGGCCTCCTTCTCGGCGGCGTGAACGATGGCCTCGTAGTCGATTCCCGCGAAGACGACCGCACCCATCTCTATGAACTCTTCGTATTCCTCGCGTTCCTCGATGGTGCACCCGTACGTGTCGAGGTCCTCTTGGCTGGCATAGCGCTCCACTCGCATGCGCGAAAGATCCCGGTAGGGCATGGGGTGACGCATGTCCACGGCCTTGATTCCGCGTTCGGCCAGCAGGCGCCACAGATGCTTGCTGATGCTGCTCTTGCCGACACCGGTTCTCACCGCGCAGACGGATATCACGGGCACGGACGACTCGAGCATCGTGCGATCCGGGCCGAGGAGCTGGAAGTCCGCTCCGCAGGCGAGCGCCAGCGAGGCCCGGTGCATGACCTCCTCGTGCGAGATATCGCTGTAGGCGAACACGACCGTGTTGGCCCCGAGGTCGCACGTGAGCGAGCGCAAGTCCTCTTCGGCAAGAATGGGGATGCCCTTGGGATACAGCGGCCCCGCCAGTTCAGCCGGGAAGACGCGCCCATCGATGCCGGGAATCTGATTCGCGGTGAAGGCGATGACTTCTACAGACTCGTCGTCCCGAAAGCACGTCAAGAAGTTGTGGAAGTCACGCCCTGCCGCTCCCATGATGACGACGCGCGTTCTACCCATTAGGTCTCCTCGCTCGCTCAAAGATGGTCCTATCCGTTTTGTTCCCCCCAGGGAAGCTCTCCGAAGCCGTGCGCTTGCGGTAGAATCGCGGCGACAGGGGCCGGGAGGGTCACGCTGGGCCAGTCAGAGAGCCCGGAGGTCGCTCATGAAGGTGCTGGGTATCAGTGGTTCCGCTCGCAAGGACGGCAACACCGCACGCCTGATCGAGGAGGCCTTCGGGCCGCTTCGGGAAGCAGGACACGAGTGCGATCTCGTGCAGCTTGCGGACCGGGCTCTCGAAGGCTGCAGGGCGTGCGGAGCGTGCGGACGCGAGAAGGACCGCCGTTGCCACGGGCGCAATGATTTCGGCAACGAAGCGATCGAGATGATGGAAGCCGCGGACGCGATCATCCTCGGCTCGCCCGTATACTTCGCCGACGTATCGTCCAAGATGAAGGCACTGATGGAGCGGACGGGGTACGTCGCAAGGGCGAACGACAACATGTTTCGGCGCAAGCTCGGCGCCGCCGTCGTCGCCGTCAGGAGAGCTGGGGCCATCCATGCGTTCGACTCGCTCAACCACTTCTTCCTCATCGGCGAGATGATCGTCGTCGGATCGAGCTACTGGAACATCGGCATCGGACGGAAACCGGGCGAGGTGGAAGCCGACGTGGAGGGCATGTCGACCATGCGCGCGTTGGGAGAGAACCTCGCATGGCTCCTCGAGAGGATGGCGTGACCGAACTCCTTCGCTTTCCGGACGACTTCCTTTGGGGAAGCGGTATCTCGGCGCACCAGTGCGAGGGCGGGAACCGCCACAACGACTGGTGGGCGTTCGAGGAGCAGGGCAAGGTCGCTGGGGGCGAGAGATCCGGAGACGCTTGCGACCACTACACCCGCTATGCAGAGGACTTCAGGCTTGCTGCGAGGCTCGGCCACGCGGTGGTCAAGATATCCGTCGAATGGTCGAGGATCGAGAGGGAGCCGGGCGTCTTCGACGAGGGCGAGCTGGTCCACTACGAAGACGTAGTGCGGACCATGTGCGATCTCGGGTTGCGACCCATAGTCGCGCTACATCACTTCACGAACCCCTTGTGGCTCGAAGAGCACGGTTGGTGGGAGGGCGCGCGAACACCCGAGCTCTTCGCTCGTTTCGTGCGCGTGGTGGCCGAGCGTCTCGGGCCGTGGGTCGATACCTGGATCACCATCAACGAGCCGATGCTCGTGGTCAGTGCGGGCTACAAGTGGGGCTTCTGGCCTCCCGAACGCCGCGGGTGGCTGTCTGCGAGGCGCGCGGCGCGGAACCTCGTGCGCGCACACAACCTCGCCTACGACGCGGTGCACGACGTGGCCGGGATCTGTCGGGTCGGCCCGGCCGTGAACGTGACCGCGCTCAGGCCGCCCGGAAGGCCGACGATCGCGGACCGCGTGCTCGCGAGCCCGCTCGACTGGCTGGCCAACTACTACTTCATGGATCGCGTGCGCGAGCGAGCAGACTTCATCGGCGTCCAGTACTACAGCCGGGCGACCGTGCAGCAGCTTCTCGCGGGTGACCCGCTCGCGGTGCCGAAGAGCGCGAGACGTCTGCCGCGAAGCGATCTGGGCTGGGAGATCTACCCGAAAGGCATCTACTACACCGTGCGCAGCATGTGGCGCCGGTTCGGGCTGCCGATCATCGTGACCGAGAACGGCATCGCCGACGCCGAGGACTGCAAGCGCGCGGACTTCATCAAGGACCACCTCGCTTGGCTGCACCGGGCGATTGGGGAGGGCGCGGACGTGAGGGGCTACCTACACTGGGCTCTGCTCGACAACTTCGAGTGGCGCGAGGGGTTCGCTCCCAGATTCGGACTCGTAGCCGTCGACTACGAGACGCAGGAACGCGTGGTTCGCGACAGCGCACGGCTCTTCGCTCGGATCTGCCGAGACAACGCCGTGCCGGTTCCGGCGAAGGATGTCGTATGATACGGGCTCGGGAGGACTGAGTATGAGCGACATGATTCTCTTCGCGGCAGCGGCAGTAGTGGGTGCGAGCGTCGGCTTCGGCGGAGGATACGCCATCGGCGCGCGAATCCGGGCACGGTCGTCTTGGGTCTACTGGCTTGCGAATGTGGTCGCGCTCCTCATGGGAGTGGGGATCGGTTTCCTCGGCCTGTGGTCGCGTCAAATGTGGCTGTTCATCGCAGCGGTCGCCCTCATGGGCGGCGTCTTCAGCGGCATCAAGTACGGATACGCGCGCGTCGTTGCCCCTTGGGACATGCCGAAGGTCGCCGAGGAGCCCGACGACTAGAGGCCGAGGAGCTCGACTAGGCGGTCCGGTCGGAAATCGACACACACCTCGCCGCCGATCTCGAACGTCGGCGTATGAAGGTCGCCATTGTTGTGCTCGGCGGCCCTCTCCCTTGCGGATTTGTCGGTCGAGACGTCGACCTCCACGTAGTTGACTCCGTGCTCGTGAAGCCAAGCGCGTGCGCGTCTGCAGTCCGGGCACCAGGGCGTGCAGTACATCACGACGCCGCTCGATGAGGTGGCGGCCGTCTCAGACGGCGCGGGCACCTCGGCGGACTCCGCCGCGGCCTTCGCCGATTCTTCGGCTGCGGCGGCGAGTTCGGGCTCGAGTTTCGCGAGTTCGCCGAAGAGAACCTCGTTGTCTGGCTGGTCCTCGATATCGTGCACGTCCACGTAGCGCACCACGCCCTCTCGGTCGATGAGAAAGATGGCGCGCTCGGAGTGTCCGTCGTCGCTACGGAAGACGCCGAACTTGGTGGCGGCCTCACCGTGAGGCCAGAAATCCGAGAGCATGGGGTATGTGATTCCACCGATGCTCTCAGCCCATGCCTTCAGGCACGGGACGTGATCGACGCTTACACCCACGACCTGGGTGTCTAGGGCCTCGAACCTGGCCAGGGATGCCTGGTACGAGGGAATCTGGCTCCCTCAAACCGGCGTCCATGCAAGCGGGAAGAAGGCGATCACCACGTTCTTCCCCCGCGCCTGAACAAGGCGCCAGGTCGTGTCCAGGTGGCTGGGTAGTTCTATGTCGGGCGCGACGTCGCCCACGCGAGGGGTGTCCACGACGACTCCTTGTCTTCGGCTGTCGGCTCCCTCACGCGCGGGAGCCCTCCTTCTGACCTCGTTGTTCCCCACAAGGGGCGCCGGTACGCACGAGGGCGCGTGCTGTCGGGCGCGTGAGTGCCGTACGACGGACTCGCCGACGGGCGCGTCGCCGAAGAAGCGAGCGCCGGAGCGCGATTGCCGCTCCGGCGCGTCGGTGAGATCGGGTTGCGTGCCGCCTACTGCTCCTGCGCGGCCTCTTGCCACCTCTGCACGAAGCCGAACACGCGAGACAGCTTGAAGTTGGCGAACCACGCGTTGAGATGCATGACGTTGCCGTCCCGGTCCACCAGGACCCAGTGCGGTAGATCCACACTGATCACGGAGCCCAGTCCGAAGTACGGGATGTCGAAGCGCTGGACCAGCTGCATCGCCTCGGACGGATCCGTGGACCAGTCAACGAGCGTGAACGACACGTCTCCGTAGGTGTCGCGTATCGCATCCATCTGTTCGTTGAGGTCGAGCGCGTCCTGGTATGTGGTCGTGCCACCCGCCGTTTCGTACCCATACGGCGGTTTCGTCGCACTCGTGTAGATGTAGTAGACCTCGCACGGGACCGTCCTGGTCGGAGGATCCTCGCCTTCGAACTTGCCGTTCCACCCGGCGTGACCCGACGCGAGGTAGTACACGTCGGTGAAGCCCTCGCGGGCGAGGTAGCCCGCCGCCGACACGGACTTGGCCTCGGTACGGCTCGTTATGAGGATGGGGGAGGTCTCTGTCCAGCCGGCACTCTTCGAATCGAGATCCTTGAGGGGCACGCTCGAGGCGCCCTTGATGTGTTCCTGCTTGAACTGAGAAGCGGTGTCCACGCAGATGACGCGGGCCTTCTTCTTGATGATGCTGTCGGCAGCCTCGTCGTCGACGGGCTTTGGCGGCGCTACGCCGGACGGCGTGATGACGTCCGCCTCTTCGGCCTGGGTGGCAGCGTCGGAATCGGCCGCGGACTCATCGCCGGCAGCCTCGGTTGCGGCAGTGCCTGTGGCTTCCGCGGTGCCGGTGGCTTCCGGCGTCGCCGGGGGTGCAGTCTTCGTGGTGGTAGACGTCTCCCCGTCGAGCAGGCCGCAGCCGGTCAAGCCGACTATCGAGACTATCAGAGCGGTCACGAGGCATGCTACGGCGAGCGCGCGCGTTGGACGCGCGCCGGTGCTACGAGACCTCATGAGACCTCCTCCCTTTGCGTTTCCGCACGTCATTGTACAGGTATCGGCACGGTTTGGCACATGGTTTACCGACTGCCGACGAAGCGTCGTAGTCCCGAGGATGCCTGTGTGTCATGATGTTTCGGGGCGCGAGACCGCTCCTTAGGGACGCGATCGTGGACGGAGGAACGTCGCACATGCCCGATGAAGCGCATTCTCTCGCGGTATTCATCGACTTCGAGAACCTGGCTATAGGCGTTGAGCAGCCCAAAGGTGGCCCGAGGAAGCCTCGGTCGAAAGTCCAGACGCTGGACATGAGGCTCGTCCTCGAGCGGCTCGTCGAGAAGGGCAAGATCGTCGCGAAGCGAGCGTACGCGGACTGGGCCAGATTCCAGA
>JAOUET010000009.1 GCA_029858605.1 Coriobacteriia bacterium
TTGATCGCGGCCAGCCTGGTACTCGGCTCCTACGTGTTGGTCCGCGTCGCCCCTCCCGACGACCGCAACGCCTTCGGCGAGACTGTGCTCTTCCAGGCGGACACGCAGTACCACAGAGTCACCGTCACCGAAGACGCCTCTACTCGGCACCTACGCTTCGACCGCAGCCACCAGTCCGCAATCGATCTGGCGGACGGATACACGAGCCGCATCCTCTATCCGGACTACATGCATCTGGCCCTGGCACTGAAGCCGGACGCGAAGCGCGTGCTCGTACTCGGCCTGGGCGGCGGCGCCATCACCAAGCGATACTGGCACGACTACCCTGGCGTGAGCGTCGATTCAGTCGAGATCGACCCCGTGGTCGTTGACGTTGCCGAAAGGTACTTCGGCCTGCCTTCTGACGAACGCCTTCGCACCTTCACCGCCGATGCAAGACGCTTCGTGCAGACGAACGAGGAGACATACGACATCGTTCTCATCGATGCCTACTACGCCGACGCGCTTCCGTTCCACCTCACCACCCAGCAGTTCTTCGAGGAGGTCGAGCGGCGCATGTCGGCCGACGGCGTCGTCGCATACAACGTGATCTCGGCCGTGGAGGGAGACAAGAGCAAGCTGTTCCGAAGCATGTACCGCACGGCGGGCAGCGTGTTCGAGCACCTGTGGGTGTTCCCGATCGGCCTCGGCGCGGAGGGCGATGCACAGAAGACACGCAACATCATCGTAATCGCCACTGACGCCGACATCTCGGAGGAGACATTGCGAGAGCGAGTGAACCGTCGCGTGGACCAGCGCGTCACCATCGATGGATTCGACGAGTTCGCCGAGGACCTCTACACGCAGGTCGTCCCGGTGGGCGACGTACCGCTGCTGACAGACGACTACGCCCCGACGGACTCGCTCATCGAGCTGTACTGACGAGGCCGCCGGGACAAATGGTTCCCGCTGAAGCGCTGGGCACCTACTCGTCAGCTCCAGGCAACTCGATGGTCACGCGGGTACCACTGCCGTTGTCCGAACGGATTTCGATACTCCCCCCCAGGTGGACGAGCCGGTCGCGAATGCTGAACAAGCCGAACCCGTCTCCCACAGCTCCGCTGTCCGACCAATGATCCACGTCAAAGCCGCTTCCGTCGTCCTCCACCGCAAGGTAGAACCTGCCGTCGTCTGCGCCCACTGCGACGCAGGCAACGTCCGTGTTTGCGTGTTTGACAACGTTCATCAGAAGCTCCCTGGACTCGTTCAAGTCGGATATGAAGATCGTCATCTTTTCCTCGGAACCCGAAGCCGATCTGGAGCGCATCGTGGCAGCATGCGGTGCCGACGGCTACATCTCGAAGAGCGTTCCGGGTCACACCCTGCTCGAGCACGTCGAACGGCACCTCGAGAGGATCACAGCCGCCTAGCCTCACGCTCCCGCTGGAGACTCTGCGCCTCATTCGACGAGCCGCTCGTCGCACGACTTCTCGAGCCGT
Organism: Coriobacteriia bacterium; assembly: GCA_029858605.1. Taxonomy (GTDB): domain Bacteria; phylum Actinomycetota; class Coriobacteriia; order Anaerosomatales; family JAENZW01; genus JAENZW01. The sequence goes on from JAOUET010000009.1 coordinate 1,479, forward strand.
CCCCGGTTGTACCGAGGGCAGACTACGGTCGCGGTTCTCGTTCTACCCGAAGCCTCCCCCTGCTCGGCGGGTACACTCCGTAGCGAGCGGTAGTCGAGCCTTTCGGCACTCAAGACATGCCGCCACGCCCGCATCGTTCGAGTCTGGAGAGCGGAGTACGCATGAAGGCCATCGTCGTCTACGAGTCCCTATGGGGCAACACGGCAGAAGTCGCTCGCGCCATCGCCGAGGGAATAGGGCCGGACGCACTGGTCCTTTCCACCGCCGATGCCACCCCCGATGCCGTAAAGGACGCGAACCTCTTGGTCGCAGGCGCTCCTGCCCACATCCGCAACCTGCCGTCGGACAAGACTCGTGCGACCGCCAAGCAACGTTCGGACGAAGACCAGAGCCTGCCAGCACCGGACCTCTCGCACCCGAGCATGCGATCCTGGCTGGAGTCGCTGCCCCGAGGCACCGGCCGCGGGGCGGCGTTCGATACGGGCGCGGCCGGCTGGTGGGGCGGTGGGGCAGCCAAGCCGATATCGCGCAAACTGAGGAGCAGGGGCTACAAGCCGGCCGGCAAGCCGCAAACGTACATTGTCCTCGGCCAGGACGGGCCGATGGCCGAAGGCGAGATCGATCGAGCACGCGCCTGGGGCAGGGAGCTCGCGCAGTCCCTCGGCTAGACGGAAGGGGTCAAATGGCCACCGTTCCCCGCTGCATGAGCACGCAGCACCCCGATAACGCGTCGGTGCCCTTCTTCGCGTCGTCACCCGTACTGGCAGGCGAGGACGAGATCCGCGAAGCGTACTACGCATACTCGCACCTCGGCTGCGACGAGCAGATGTGGGACTGCGAGGGCAAGGAGATCGACACCTACGTGGTCAAGAAGCTGCTCTCCTTCTACGAGCAGTACTTCCACGAGCACGTCCTCGGCGAAGATGTCCGTCTCACGCTTCGCGTGCCGAATCCCACCGTGGAAACGGCCGAAGCGAAGGTCCTTCTGGAGACGCTCGAGAGCATCCCGCGCTCGTACGACGCCGCACGTCTCTTCTACGGCCGCGACGTCTCACCCATATTCGAGGTCATCCTGCCGATGACGACGTCGGCGCGCTGTCTCGACCGCATCTACCGGTACTACGCCGAGTTCATCGTCGGCCGACAGCACAAGCGGTTTCGCAGCGACGACCTGAGCATCGCCGAGTGGATCGGGGAGTTCCGCCCCGAACATATCGAGATCATCCCGCTGTTCGAGGACATGAAGAACATGCTTGCGGCGGCGGACATAGTCGAGGAGTACCTCTCGGATAAGGACGTTGTCGACCAGCGAGTCTTCCTAGCTCGTTCCGACACGGCGATGAACTACGGCCTCATTTCCGCCGCGCTAGCCAACAAGATCGCTCTGGAACGCTTCGAAGAACTCTCGAAGCGAATCGGGGTCCGGCTGCACCCGATACTCGGCATGGGATCCGCGCCGTTCCGCGGCGGGCTGTCGCCGCTGACCGCCGAGCGAGTAGGTCGCGAGTACCCGAGCGTAGCGACGTTCACCATCCAGTCGGCCTTCAAGTACGACTACCCGCCCCAGCAGGTTCGCTCGGCTATCCAACACCTCGAATCGCGTGAGATCGGCAGCGCCGACCACGTGGACGACAGCCGGGCCATACCGTTGATCGAGCGTTTCAGCGAAGCCTATCAAGCGCGGGTCGTGGAGCTGGCGCCGCTCATCAACCGCCTGGCGAAAGCGGTCCCGACACGACGCGCGCGCAAGCTTCACATCGGGTTGTTCGGCTATGCGCGCGAACTTGCTGGCGTTTCCCTCCCTCGCGCTATCTCCTTCACGTGCGCGCTGTACTCGGCAGGCCTGCCTCCCGAGCTCATAGCGTTCGAGGCGCTCACCGCCGAGGACCTGGATTTCATCCGCGAGGTCTACCCTTCTTTCGATGCGAAGATCGCCGAGGCCTTGCGATACGCCGACCTCGACGGGACGCTCGCCAGCAAGGAGCTGCGTGTTGCCCTGGCGAATGCCGGACACGATTGGGAGCCGGACGGCGATCACCTGGCTACCGTGCGACGCATCAGCGAAAGCCTGCGCGGAGCGAGCGAATCGCTCGTTCCGGACCTAGTCCTGCAAGGCGCCCAGCAGCGCAGGTTCCTCGGCTAGCGCCGCATCACACCACTCCGACCCAGACGACCAGCTGGACGAGGTCGCCTCCGAGTGTGTTGGATTCTTGAGAGCTGGCCGTTGACGCATGACCTCGTCCCGCAGGGTGCTAGACCGCTGGCGGGCGGTTTCTCGGCTCGTGTACCGGGAGCGTCTGCTTGCGGGCCTTCAACTGCTCGTCACGCTGCGCGGCGAGGCGCGGCCTTACGAAGCCACGAATCGCATAGAAGGCCGCCAACGCGAACAACACGAACGACAGTGCGCGAACCGCGTAGGCGATCTGATCCGTGTAGGGGATCAGCTTCAGCTCCGTGAGGATGTTCGCCCAATCGTGTCCCATCTTGGAGCCGTCATCGCCGAGCAGGTCTAGCCTGAGCCGTGTGGCGTCGTAGACGTACACGCCTACATTGTTGAGCGACTCGGCCGCCCAGGCGCACATGAGAATCACGGCCAGCATGTCTCGCCTCACAGCGAAGTAGACCGCGAGGCCCGCAGGTACGAGCATCTGGAGTACCGAACCGGCCATCCAGACCACGACCGGTGGTCCCCACATGAGAATCATGTGGCCGAACTCGTGGATGCCCAGATCGACGCCGGAGAGAAGTGGCACCCACCCATTGCGCGCGTAGGTGAAGTACGCCATTACGGTCACTGCGAGAAGACCGAAGGTCCACTGCAGGGTGTTCCGCCAGAGTCCGTTGTCCGTCACGCCGTCTTCGCGGGCGCGCTCCTCGGCCATGAGAGCCTGAGCGAGCGCGTCGGTATCGCTCGTTTGGCGCGGGACCTCCATAGGCAGATGATAGCGTGTCGGCAGAACGGGACGAGTGCGGTGCCCCTGATTGGGGCATGCGCGACTCGAGGGGTACGTGTGCTCGGTGCTCTACACGGGATCCTTGCCCCCGCCGCTGTACACGATCACCGCTCCTATCAAGGCAGCGACAGCTCCGGCCCGCGCTGCGGCCGAAACAGCGCCCAGCAGCAGCTGCGCTTCGGAAGAGGTGAGCGGCGCCGCTCGCGACAACATGTCCGAGCCTGCGATGCGCGACATCACGACCGCGCTCGCCAGGGCGATGCCGAACGACATCCCTACCGTGCGTCCGGCTCCAACTAGCGCAGAACCGACTCCTCTGTGGGCGCGAGGAACCAGAGTGAGAATCAGGTTCGTGTTCGGCACGCCGAACACCGATATGCCTCCACCGAGCAGCGCCAGCGAACCAGCCACAGACCACACGGACGCGTCCGCCGGAAGCAACGAGATCGCCACCAAGCCCGCAGCGACTCCCACCAGTCCCAACATGCCGAGCCTTCGGTTCGGCAGACGGTCGGCAAGGCGTCCCGCGATCGGAGAGAAGACCGCCATGCTCGCCGGAGACGCGAGAAGGACGATGCCCGCGGCGGCCTCGTCCATCCCCTGGATTCGCAGCAGGAAGAAGGGCATGAGGAAGCTCGCAGAGAACATCGCCATGTAGTTGACGACCGGACCTGCGACCGACGAGGCCAGCGGCCAATCCGCCAGCATCCTCAGATCGAGCATCGGGTGGGGATGCCGCAGCTCGTGGCGCACGAATATCGCACCGGATACGGTCGCCACGCCCATGAGCGCGAAAGTCAGCGTGTCCCATCCGCGCTGCGATCCGGTCGACAGTGACATCAGAAGGCCGAGCAGCGTCGCGGCGGCAAGCGCCGAACCGAGCAGGTCAAACGGCGCGGGATGCGGCTCGCCCACAGGAAGCACACGCCTGGACAGGGCAATCGCGAACAGGACAAGCGGGACGTTGACCAGGAAGATCGAAGGCCATCCGAAAGCCCCGATCAGGAACCCTCCGAGGGGCGGCCCGGCCATGAGACCCGCCGACACGGCGAGCGTCACGATGCCGATGGCGCGGCCACGACGCTGGGCCGGGAAGGCTTCGGCGACGATCGCCGGCCCTGTCGCAAAGAACATCGACGCGCCCACCGCTTGAACGACACGCGCGGCGACGAGCACAGCAAGCGTCGGCGCCAGCGCGCAAGCGAGAGAACCGATACCGAATACCGCGAAGCCTATCGTGTAGACGCGGCGAAGCCCTTTCACGTCGCCGAGTCTGCCCATCGTGAGAATCAGCGAAGCGTTCGTGAGGAGGTAGGCGTTGGCCACCCATGAGACTTCGGCAATAGAAGCGCGAAGATCTGAGGCGATTCTCGGCAAGGCGATGTTGACGATGCTGCCGTCGAGAGGCGCGAGGAACATGCCGACCATGATGGTCGCAAGAATGAGAACGTCCCGGCCGGAAGTGAAGAGCTGGGGTCGTGGCGTGACTGCTTCGGCTTTGCGAGATTCGCTCAAGAGCACTCCGAGGGGCAGGGGCGGCTAGCGATTCACGGGTATCCCGCGTTCGGCGAGATAGTCCTTCACCTGTGAAACCGTGAACGTGCGGAAATGAAAGACAGATGCAGCGAGCAGAGCAGTGGCCTTCCCCTCCATGACGCCCTCATAGAAGTGTTCGAGTTCTCCGGCGCCGCCGGACGCGATCACCGGCAGCGAGACGGTCTCGGCGATGGCGCGCGTGAAGGGGATGTCGTACCCGGCGAGCGTACCGTCACCGTCCATGCTGGTGGGCAGGATCTCCCCGGCACCCAGGTCTTCACACCGTCGTGCCCACTCGACGCAGTCGATTCCGGTGGGCTTCTGTCCTCCGCTCACGACGACCTCGAAACCCGAGGGCATCTCGTCGTTGCGTCTGCCGTCGATAGCCACGATGACGCGTTCGGAACCGAACTGCGCTGCCGCTTCGGTGAGGAGTTCGGGCCGTTTGACCGCTGCGCTGTTGACGGACACCTTGCTCACGCCCACATCGAAGAGCGCGTCCATGTCGGCCAGATCGGCTATGCCCCCGCCTACGACAAGCGGGATCTGGAGCACTTCGGCTACTCGGCTCGCCCACTCGATGCGCGTCTTGCGTCCCTCGACGGTCGCCGCGATGTCGAGCATCGCCATCTCGTCAGCACCTTCGGCCTGGTAGAAGGCAGCGTTTTCAACCGGATCGCCCGCGTCACGCAGATCGATGAAGTGGACGCCTTTGACGACGCGACCGTCCTTCATGTCGAGGCACGGGATGATCTTCACGGGCTCCATTTGGGTCCTTTCTCGTCGGCAGCGCAATCATGGTAGCGCACCGTATGCCAGGTGCTCTACGCAGGATGTCCTACCGGCATCACATAGAGCGGCGTCTCACCGTCGTCAGCACCAAGGACTCCGCGCACCGCGTCGTCGGAGAAGGCGCCGACTGGAGTGCCGCCGAGGCCAAGTCGCGTGGCCACGAGCAGGATGTTCTGCGCCGCATGACCGGCCTCGAGATGCACGTACCGTTCGGCCCTCGTTCCGTACTTCCCAGCCGTGCGCGAGTACACGCCGGTGATCACGAAGACGACAGGGGCCTGAGCGATGAAGCTCTGCCCCAGCGCGGCGAGCGCCAGCGCCTGGCGTACATCGTCTCCGCTCGTGCGCCGCATTTCGTCCCGGCCCGGAATGTACCGGCTCAAACCTTCTGCCGAAGCGACGTAGACCTCCAGGGGATAGAGCGCCCCTGCGGACGGCGCCGCACGCAACCCCCTGCGCGCGTCGGTCACGCCCTGGGCGGCCCACAGCATCAACGCGACGTCTTCGTCACGCACTGGCTCGCCCGTGAAGGCGCGGACCGAACGGCGGCGCTCCACGGCATCGATCAAGGCGTCGTGGGCGTTCGGCCGGGGCGGACCAGGTGACGTACCCGCAGCCGGAGCGGTCTGGCGGCTGGGACCTGTCCCACCATCGTCTCCACCCTGAGACACGCACCCCACCAGTAGCATGGACAGTGCGAGAATGAACGTGCGGCGGTCGGGCATCGCAAACACCCCCTCGCGGCGAGACACGCTTCGGTCACGCGCCGCCACGCGGGTCTGCACGCCCATAGGCGCGCGCAAGCGCGCTCCCGCGCTCTGTGTATTCCCGCGATGGGGCTCGTCTACGAGCCACCGACCTTGCCCACACCGCCGCAGTGGGAAGTGCGACTCCCGAACTTGGCGGCGGGCCTGCCGTTTATGAGGACGGTACCATCACCCTCGACGATCTCGAACGTGTTGGGCCCGCAGCATGCCGCAGTGACGCCCGTATCTCCCTGTCGTGCAGCCGGCTTTCCCCGCACGAAGACGTTTGAGCTGCCCCTGAGGATCGGGCCGGTGGTGGGATGGGGGCAAGCCGGGCAACCGTGGCCGTCGGAGGAGCACGACGCGTAGTCGCCAACCGCTGCATATCCATCCGGGGAAACGGCCTCGAGGTTGAACGTCTTCTCGACGGTCTTGCCCTCCACTTCGACGCTGAGAGTGATCTGGTTCGCACCCTGACCGCTGAAAGACGGGCGACTCGTGCGACCGGTGTTTGGTGCGAAGGAGCCCGTTCCGCTCCACTTCACCGAGTCGGATAGGTCCACCGTTCCCTCTTGCGTTTCGACCACGCAACGAGCACCGAACACCCATCCGGTCGTGAAGACCTTCGGGCTCGCCCCGGCCGGAAACGTCAGTGAAAGCGTCACGTTGCCCTCGGCCGCAGACTCCTCGGAACCTTCTTCGCCTGGGCTGTCCCAGTCCTCTATCCAGTCCTTGATCGCCTGGATGTAGTCGGCATCTGTGTAGCCGAAGCAGCCAGGCAGTACGACAACGGACATCAACAGAGCCGCCACCAGGGAGACTCGAACGGTCAATCGCGCCTTCGTCGCACGCATGGCTACTCCTCCCCCCGGTCGTTGCTCACGATGTGCAACCAGGGCTCCATGCTCGCCAAGGGACGAGTGCCTTTCACGTGGACGGTGCCGCCGCTGACCTCGAGCGCATCTACCTGGAACCCATTGCCGGCCAGGGCTCCGTCGATGTACTTGGTACCCTCAGCCTCTTTGCCTTGATACCAGCCGCCCGGCACCGTCAGCCGGCCGATCTTCACCTGCGACAGCGACAGGTCGACCGTGTTGCTCTGCACGCCGCAGCTGCCCGAAGCGTAGAAGACGACATCGCCGCGGATGGGAACTCGGCCCAGCGCTGTGTCGATGTCGCCGGCAGGTACACCCATGTCGCCAAGAAACGGTCGCACCAGCGACGAACGGATGACGCCCGACGCCTCGGAGGTGCCATCGTCGTTGAAGCGGATCTGGGTGAAGCGAAGCGGCCAGTTCGGGATGCTTTCCTGGCCGGTGAGCAGAAGCGAGCTCGCCTGGTCGCTCGTGAGCACCGTGTCGAACTGTTTCGCCACCTCGGGATCGGCGAGAATCGTTTCGAGATCAGAGACCGTGGTGGGCATGTTGTGGGCCTCGGCTGCGGCACGAGCGTGCTCAAACGTGAGCTCCACGCCCAGGTCACGAGGGTTGGGGCCGATGTAGCGAGAAAGGCCCGGCAAGAAGCCGAGCCAGCCAATCACTAGCACTGCGATGAGGATGACGACGCCGAGAACGATCGCAATCCATTTGAGTGCCTTCATGCAAGCTCCGTCTTCGCAGGTTAAGCTCCCGGCGCGGATGCACGCCATCGCCCGGGACAAGTATGAGTATAGACGAATGCGGCCTCCGAGCAGCCCTTCGCGGCCTGCCTCGGATCTCTGTCAGAACTCCAGGCCCGCCAGCCGCTCGAACACCGCGTCTACTCGCCCCAGAAACTCCTGCGGGTCGAATATCGCGTCGAGTTCGGCGTCTTTCAACACTGCAGCCGCATCACCGTCCGCAGCCAATGCCTCGCGGAAGCTCGGGCCGCCCTTCGCGTGCTGGATGTCGTCCCACACGCGCATAGCGTTGCGCTGCACGATCGCGTAGGCGTCCTCGCGCAGCATGCCCTTGTCGACCAAGGCGAGCAGCACTCGCGACGAGTACACGAGGCCGCGCGTCCTGTCGAGGTTCGCCTTCATGTTCTCCGGGTATGCGGCGAGACCATCGAGAATCCACTCAAGCTTGGAGAGCAGGTAGTCGGTCGCCGTGAAGCTGTCGGCAAGCACGACGCGCTCGGCCGAACTGTGCGAGATGTCGCGCTCGTGCCAAAGCGCCACGTTGTCGAATCCCACCTGCGCATTCGCCTTGACGACGCGCGCCAGTCCGCACACCCGCTCCGCCGTGATGGGATTGCGCTTGTGTGGCATGGCCGAAGACCCCTTCTGGCCCACCGCGAACGGTTCCTCGGCTTCGATCGTATCGGTCTTCTGCAGCGCACGCACTTCAGTTGCAGCCCATTCGGCTGTAGCGGCCACAGTCGCGAGCACCGCGAGCACGTGTGCGTGACGGTCACGAGCGATCACCTGCGTCGACGCCGGGTCGGGGGCTAAACCGAGTTCGCTGCACACGTATTGCTCGACGTACGGGTCGATGTTCGAGTAGGTGCCGACCGCGCCGGATATGGCGCCCCACGCGCAAGACAGCTCTCTGGCTTTGAACAGCCGGTGTTGAGCGCGCCAGAACGCCCAAGCCCAACTCGCCCATTTCATGCCGAAGACCATCGGCTCGGCATGGATGCCGTGCGTTCGTCCGACACAAAGCGTGTCACGGAACTCGAACGCTCTCCGCTTGCAGATCTCGCCAATGCGGCGAACGTCGCCGATCAGCAGGTCCATAGCCTGCACCATCTGGTAGCACAGCGCCGTGTCTCCAAGATCGCTCGAGGTCATGCCGTAGTGCACCCAGCGCGAAGGCTTGGGGTCTCCTTCGGCAAGACCGGCGTCGATGTTCTCGGCCATGTTCGTCAGAAAGGCGATCACATCGTGGTTGGTCTCGCGCTCGATCTCCTCAATGCGCGCGACATCGAAGGCCGCTCTCTCGCGAATGGTGGCGACATCTTCGGGTGGTATGACGCCCAGTTCGACCTGTGCCTCGCAGGCAAGGATCTCGATATGCTTCCAGATCTCGAACTTGTTCTCAAGCGACCAGATGCGACCCATCTCGGGCCGTGTATAGCGCTCGATCATGTGGTGTTGGACCCCCTGCGGTCGTCGACAAAGTGCTCGCGGCACACGGGGCGCCGCACCCCCATTATCGCCGAGTCGCGGGCCCACGGCCATGCGCTGCACCAGGCGTTGACTTGCAGTCTCTCAGACGCTTAACTTACATTATCGCTGGCGAGCGATTTCGTAGTTCGGGAGACTATTGCAGCAACGAACCTGGTTCTTGCCTTCCATCATTGCGTGCGCGGTTGCCGTGAGCTTCATCGTGGCTTCCTCCGCCTACGGCTACGACGAGAACAAGCCGTATCCCTACATGCCTAGCCACGCTGAAGGTGACTGTAACAATTGTCACACCAACGGCTGCGATTCATGCCATGCGCTCCACCTACCGGGCACGGATGACTATCGAGGTCCCCACGGTCTCTACTCCTCGGCAACGGCCAAGTGCGAAGTATGCCATACGGTCCACGACGCGGGCGGGACTCTCAAGCTGCTCCCCGGGAATACAATCAACGATACCTGCCTTACCTGCCACGATGGCACAGCCGGCAACGGCGTGTACGGGGCCTTGGTGGCCCGCGGACTTACGGTTGGCGGCGGTCACAGCATCGACTCGACCAACGCGGTGCCGGGTGGAGACGCGGCCACCGGCGGCAGTTCGACCAGAGTCTTTAAGGGCGAAGGCGGCTTTCTGACGTGCACTGATTGCCACAGCCCTCACGAAACCGACACGGTGGCGGCCTTCTTCGGCGACCGACGCCGGTCGACCAGGCCATATCCCATGTCCCGAAGCGAGGTCACCAACTCAACCAAGTTGCTGAAACAGAAGCCAACCGGCGCCACGACAAGCGTTCTGGAGTACGGCTCGGACTGGTGTCTGGCGTGCCATGCGGGAAGGGCTTCCGGCGACGCAGTTCACAACCACCCGGTTGAGACGGCGTCGAGCACGGCGAATCCGTACGTCTACCGCAACCTCCCCGTGGTCAACGCAGACACGCCGACTTCGGTCACGGTACTCGGTCAACTGGGAGGCAGACCCGCGATACGGGGATCAGGCAACCGCGGCTACTTGATGCCGTATCCCAGGACGGTGCAGCAGGCCGGGCACGCTCCCATCTGCATGCAGTGCCACGAAGACACCCGCGACGTCGGCGATCTAGATGCAGCGGGAGTAGCGGATGCGGTGCCGTCGGTGGTCACGACGCTGGACGGACGCAATGCGGCAGACAATCCGCGCTTCCAGAACTTCCCCCACGAGACGGAAAACGCATACATGGTCATCGAGAACGATGACGACCTGTGCCTGAACTGCCACCCGACGGGCGGCCTGCCCTAGGTACGACTCTCGGCTAGGTCAACCACGTACTCTGGAGCGAGCGTGTCGAGAAGAACTCGCGACGCGCGTCGGACTCGACGTTCAAGCGCTCGAATGCATCGTCCATGGCGCGGAGTCGCTGGGCGAGCGTCACCAGAAGATGCTTCGTGATCGGATCACACTGCATCCCCTCGAATGCGGCCTTGTCTATGACGCGAACCTCGGCCGCGCCGACCGCCTTCGCACTTGCAGAGCGTGACCTGTCGTCGAACAGGGCCATCTCGCCGAAGAAATCGTCGGGTCCGAGTACGGCAAGATCCGTGTCGTGCCCGTCTTGCGTGCGAAAGATGCGCACCCTGCCTGAGTGGATGACGTACATCTCGGAGCCCCGCTCGCCCTGCTTGAAGATCAGGTCACCGTCCGAGAAGGTCCGTCGCTGCTTGCGTTCGATTTTGCGATCCATACGCCAACCCCTTATCCGCGGGACAGTCGCGCAACGCTGAGACGTGAGTTGGTCCCACGCCGATGATACTACGCACACCGAGGCATTATGAACTGCCCTGGTGTCATATAGCCTCCACCCGCTGCCGTTCAGGATTCGTATGCGTTTCTTATGTGCGAGGGACTTCCCACGCAAGCTCTCTGGCCAATCCTCTGGTTGACCGGTCGCAATCGACCGGCATAGGGCAGGGGAGGGCGACGGCCGAAAAGGCCGCCTGAGGCGAGAGGGAACGTCATGCGAATCTTCAAAGATGTGTTTCGGAGGAAGATGCGGTCATTCCTCACCATTTCGGGAATCACGATCGGCGTCCTGGCACTCGTTGTGATGGGTGCCATGGCCGAGAAGCTCAACAAAATGGTGGATGGGGCCATCGACTACTACGAGGGCACCGTCATCGTGTCCGACGCGGCATCCGACGGGTACTACGGGGCGCCGGTCATGTCACTATCAGTGGCCGAACGCATCGAGGACATCGAAGGAGTCGGCGCTGTCTCGAGCAGTGTGAGCGTGCTGCTGGAGGAGCAAGAGGCCGGCATCAGCGTGGGGCCGCCGCCTTCAATCATCGGCGTGGACCTGAAGGGCACCGAGTACCAGGGTGTCAGGCTCGAAGTGGCCCAGGGACGCGACATAGGCTCGTCGGATCGAGGAGTAGTGGTCCTGGGTTCCGACCTCGTCAGACAACTCGACACCGACGTCGGAGAGACGGTGGAGCTTCGAGGCGAGAAGTTCAAGGTCATAGGCGTCTACGACAAGACGCTCAGTGTCCCGGACAGCGCAGCGTTCGTCTACCTCGACGATGCCCAAAGACTGTTCGCCTCCACGTTGCCGGCGGTGCTTCGTGACTCCGTCGACACGAAGGACCTGGTCACCGAGATAGCTGTGTACCCCGAGCCCAACGTCGATGCGGACGCACTGGCCGAGACGATCAACGAAGAGGTCGAGGGCGTCATAGCAATCGGGCCCACTGAGTGGACTGAATCGATGAAGCGCATGACCGCGACGTTCTCGGCAATCATGGTAGGGATCGCGTTCATCTCACTTCTCATCGGCGGCATGTCGGTCATCAACACAATGATGATGTCGGTCTCGGAGCGCGTGCGCGAGATTGGCATCCGCAAGGCGGTCGGGGCGTCGACCGGCCACATCGTGAGACACTTCATCGCCGAATCCGCCGTAATCGGATTGGTGGGCGGTCTTCTCGGACTCGGCCTCGGTGCCGCGTTGGCTGCAACCGGTAACGCCGCAGGCGAGGCGAGCGGGACGATCCTGTTCTTGGTCTCCCCCAGACTCGCCCTGGGGTCGGTCGCGTTCGCTGTGGTCCTGGGAGTGATCGCCGGACTCTATCCCGCGGTCCACGCCTCGCGCCTCGACCCGGTAGTCGCCTTCCGGCGCGCGTAGCCCTGAACTGTCGGCGAGCGGCAAGCAGAAGACTCGATACTCGAAGGAGAGACTAGTCATGAAGACGATCATCAAGGCCAAGGGAGTCACCAAGCGCTATCGGCTCGGCAAGAACAACTTCGTTGACGCACTGCGCGGCGCGACGCTCGAGATCGGGCAAGGCGAGATGGTGGCCATCATGGGGCCGTCGGGCTCGGGTAAGTCCACGCTGATGCACATCCTCGGATGCCTCGACCGGCCGAATTCGGGAGAGGTCTATCTGGGAAGCCGCCGGGTGGACGACCTTCGAGGGCGACACCTCACCAAGGTCCGGCAGAAGGGTGTCGGCTTCATCTTCCAGGGGTTCAATCTGATCTCAACCATGACCGCACTCGAGAACGTATCGATCGCGGCTGAGTATGCGGGCATGGGCAGGAAGAAGGCCCACGAGAAAGCGCGCGAGCTTCTCGGACTTGTGGGACTCTCCGACAGGTTGAACCACATCCCGAGCGAACTGTCCGGCGGACAGCAGCAGCGCGTGGCCATCGCGAGGGCGCTCATCAACGATCCGCTGGTTCTTCTAGGCGACGAGCCCACGGGTGATCTCGACACCGTGACTTCGGACGAGATCGTGAAGCTCCTGCGCGACATCAACACCCGTACCGGCACGACCTTCGTCCTCGTAACGCACAACCCGGAAGTCGGCGAGGCCTGTGACCGCGTCATCCGCATGCGCGACGGGGTCGTCGTCGGTACCGAGGCCGTTGCTGCGGAGGCCGCGGCCGTGTGCTCGGCCGGCACCACACTCCCAGCACCCGTTCCTGCGTAGGCGAACGCACACGCGATGGAGGGCGGCCCACACGTCGGGTCGCCCTCCTTGCTGCGTGCCTGCCAAGACCAGGCGGGGTACGATTGACCTGGACGATGGCCGCAGGAAAGGCAGGACCGTGAAGGGACGCATCCTCGTCGTCGACGACGAAGAGACCATCCGGGACGTCGTCCGCATGAACCTGGAAGCGGAAGGCTACTCTGTCGATCAGGCCGAGGACGGCGAGACCGCCCTGGGTCTCTTCGACCCTTCGGCGCACGTCCTGGCAATCGTCGACATCATGCTTCCGGGAATCGACGGATACGAGGTTGCCCGGCGTCTTCGATCTCAGTCCGACGTGCCGATCATGATGCTTTCGGCGAAAGACACCGACGTCGACAAGGCCGTGGGACTCGGCATCGGGGCCGACGACTACCTGACCAAGCCGTTCAGCCCGCTCGAACTGGTCGCGCGCTCGAAGGCGCACGTGCGACGACTGATGGCGACACGCGAGAAGACCGGAGGAGCCGAGGTTGCGGAACCCGGCGACGAGGTTGTCGAAGCCGGGCCTATCCGGGTTGACACGGCCACGTACTCGGTCACCGTTCGCGGCGAGCCGGTGGAGCTCACCGCCAAGGAGTTCGAGATACTGCGCCTCCTCGCCTCGCATCCCGGGCGCGTCTATACCAAGGCCCAGATCTACCAGCTGGTGTGGGAAGAGGACTTCGGCGGTGACTACTCTACCGTGCAGGTCCACGTCCGTAGACTGCGCACCAAGATCGAAGAGGACCCCTCGGACCCGAAGATCATCGGCACCGTGTGGGGTATCGGCTACAGATTCGAGCGCGGAGCTGTTCGTTGATGGACGCGCTCATCCTCGCCGTTCTCGTGCTGATATCGCTCGCCCTCGCTTCGGCGCTCGTGTGGGCTACCGCGAGACTGACGGGGGCTTCCCGACGAGTCGCCAAGCTGCGCGCCGCGGTCTCCCAGATGCGCGCTGGAAACCTGGCACACCGCGCGGTGGTTGCAGGATCGGACGGAGTCGCCGCGCTGGCAGACGATATCAACGAATGGGCCGAAGAGATCCAGTCGGAACGCGAAGACGAACGCAACAGGGATGCCGCGCACAAGCGTCTGATCTCGAACATCTCGCACGACCTGAGAACACCCATCACATCGATCGCCGGCTACGTGGACGCGCTCGAGCGCGGGCTGGGTGACGACCCCAAGCGACACGTGGACGTTCTCGTCAAGAAGACGGCGGAGTTGACCGCGCTCACCGAGGACCTCTTCTTCATGACCAAGCTCGACTCAGGCGACCTGCAACTCCAGCTTCGGCCAGTGCGTCTCGACGAGATAGTGCGCCAGACACTTCTCGGCTTCGAGCAAGACCTTGCCTCCCGGGGAGTCACCGTCACTGCGGACATTCCGGATTATCCGTGCGTCGTGCAAGCGGACGAGTCGGCCCTGCGTCGCGTGCTCACCAATCTCATGGCCAACAGCCTCAGACATGCGAAAGGCATGACTCGGTTCTCGGTCGCGGTGCTGACGTCCGCCGACGGATGTGGGGTCCGCATAAGCGACGATGGAGCGGGGTTCACGAAGCGAGTCGAAGACCTGTTCGAACGTGGCGCGAAGGCCGGCCCCGGTGGTGGTTCGGGGCTAGGACTGTCGATCGCCCACGACCTCGCCGAGCGCATGGGCGCTTCGATTTCAGCACACAGCGAACCCGGCGAGGGCACCGCGATCACGCTCGAGTACTCAAAGGAGCAGTGATGCGAAGCACCCGAGCCATGTATGGGAAACGTATGCAACCCGCAACACGCCCTTCAGCTGTGGGCGGGAGGATACATGTAGGGCATCCCGCCTGTCTGCCAGGAGGTGGGCAGCGTGGCTGAAGGGAGACGCGAGATGGACTACATGAAGATGCTCAAGGACGCTTTCAGGGTGACGTGGCGCTACAAGGTGCTGTGGATCTTCGGACTTCTCGGAGGCACGGCTAGTTCGTTCTGGCTGAACGCGCCCGGCGGCGACTACCAGGACTATGGAACCGTTCGGTACGAGCTGTCCGACCAGGAGGGACAGGAGATCCTGGACGCACTGCGCGAAGTCGGTATCTTGCCGCACACCGTCCAAACCTTCCAGGACCTCGTGCCGCTTCTCATCGCTATCGCGGTGACGATCCTCGTGATCGCTCTCCTGGTGACGATCGTGCGTATCGCCGCCCAGGGAGGCCTTGCGCACCTCACAAATGAGGCGCTCAGGGAAGGTGAGGTTCGCGCAGGAGCCGGTTGGCGCGCAGGGTTCTCGAACTGGTTCCGTGTATTCGGGATCGGCTTCCTGCTTGCACTGCCGGTCGTGGCCGTCGGTCTTCTCGCTGGCGCGGCGCTCGTCGTGATGCTGGTCTCGGTAGCCGGCTCGAGCTCCGAACCCGTCGTCCCGCTCATCCTCACTGCGCTGACGCTCGTACCGCTCCTGATCCTGCTCCTCTCGGTGGCGGGAGTCATAGTGCACATGCTGCGGGAGGTCGCGATTCGTCATGCCGTCTTGAGCAACGCGACGGTGACCGATTCGATCGCGATGGCGTGGCGAAGCCTGTGGGGCCGCAAGGGCGTGTTCACGACATGGCTCATGCTGTGGCTGGTGTCGATCGGCTTCGGCATCGTGGGACTGATCGCCGTCGCTCCGTCTGTCATACCGATCGTCGTCGGAATCGCCACGCAGTCGTGGACGCTAGTCGCACTCGGCGCCCTCCTGGCAGTGCTCATCGGGCTTCTGGTCGGCGCGCTTCAAGGAACGTTCAACGCCACAGTGTGGACAGCCCTCTACGGGCGCTACATCACCGGCACCCTGCCAGCCGGAGAGGCCGATGCCTAGCGTGACATCCACAACGGACGTCGTGATCCGGACGCGGGGGCTGTCGAAGGACTACCACCGCGTCCGGGCTGTGGATGGGCTGGACCTCACCGTGCAGCGAGGGGCGATCTATGCGTTGGTCGGCCGCTGCGGTTCGGGCAAGACAACCGTCGCGCGCATGCTGCTCGGACTCATCTTGCCGACCGTCGGCGAAGCATATGTATTGGGGAGGCCGGTGCGCCGAACCGAAGTCGAGATCCGCGAGCGCGTGGGATACCTCCCCGACAAGTCGGCGTTCTACTCCGGCCTGACCGCAAGAGAGACCCTGGAGGTTCAACGACGGCTCTTCGGCATTCGTGCTCGACGCCGAATCGACGAGGTGCTCGATGTCATGGGCATGCTCGACTGCGGCGACCGCAAAGTCCGGCACCTGTCCGAAGACGAACGCCAGCGCCTCGGCATCGCCCGTGCGCTGCTCCACGAACCGGAACTACTCGTACTGGACGAGCCGGCGCAGCGACTCGACGCCGTCAGCGTGCGAAACCTCCGCGAGCTGCTGGAGCATCTCGTGTTCGAGCGACAGGTCACCGTGTTCTTGTGCGACCAGGACATCGGCTTCGCCGAACAGGTCGCCACACGTATCGGCGTGCTTCACAACGGCCGGCTGGCCCAGGATATGGACAGCTCCGAGGTGGGCGAGCATCGCCGCGACTACCTCGAGGTGACCGTGTCGGACTCCCGTCGGGCGGCGTGGCTGATCGAGGAGCTCCTCGACCTCGACGACTACGCGGTTCTGAGGGACGGCGTTCTGCGCATCTACGAGAGCCTCGACAGGAGTGCGGAGATCAACAGGTGCCTTCAGGAGAACGGCATCGACGTGAGCCGGCTCACGACCGAGAGGGCGACGCTGGAAGAGTACTTCGTGGACGTCACGGGTGCCGACGAAGAGGGTGAGCAGTGATGGCCGCAGTCTTCTCGGCAGAGTTGATGAAGCTCCGTCGCTCCTGGATGCCGGCGGCGACCGTACTGACTGCCATCGCCGGTCCCGTGTTCGCGGCGCTCGCCGTTTGGGCGGTCCTCACGCTCGAGCAAAGCAACGTCCCCGTCCCGCAGATAGACGTGACGTGGTCGAGCTTCCTCGTCGAAGGCGGCAGCTTCACGATCCTATTGGTCTTCTTTGCGGTGATGCTGGCGTGCGCCTACGTCTTCGGCCGAGAGTACCAAGAAGGCACCCTAGAGATACTTGCGGCAGCTCCTCTGCGCTCCTCAGACATCGTGTTCGGGAAGCTTGCTGCGTTACTTGCCTGGACTGCCGCCGTGTCCGCAATCTCTTTTGCAGCCAGCATCGTTGCGGGCTACGCGGTCGGCATGGGACCGCTCGCCGCCGGTGACCTCTGGAGCGCGTTTGGCATCCACGTCCAAAGGACACTGGTGTGCTTCTCGGGGCTTCCGCTCGTTGGCTGGATCGCGATGAGAGGCCGCGGACTCCTGCTTCCTGCAACCTTCGGAGTCACGACGGTGTTCGCAGCCGTCTGGCTGCGTTCGCTTCCGCCCGCGCGCTACATACCCTATCTGATGCCCGCCGCAGGAACTCCAGAGTCCGGGGTGGCGTTTCCGGCAGCGTCCTGGATTCTGGTCGTGCTCACAATGGTCGCCGGAATGGCGGTCAGCCTTTGGGAGATGACTACACAAGACGCGGTGTGAGGCGATCGCTCTTGCCCGCTCTTCCCTCTCAACGGGCATACACTCCCCTGAGGAGGTGGCGCCGATGTTCGAAGCCAAAGTCATCACGACCGAAACGGCAACGGTCGCCTACGTCACGATGCGGGGTCCCTATGCGCAGATCCCCGAAACGATGGGACGACTGTACGGATGGATCGGCCAGCACGGGCTCACGCCGGTCGGCATGCCCGAGGGAGTGTACTTCACGGATCCTGCCGAAGTACCCGAGGCAGAGGCGCTGTGGGAGGTCAGAGCGCCCGTCTCGGGTGACCCCGCCGAAACGGAGCCCGACGAGAGCGGTATCGGCGTCAAGCGCATCGAGCCCGTGACCGCGGCATCGACGATGTACAAGGGGCCCTACAACGACATAGCTCCGACGTACGAGGCGCTTGTCGGCTGGATCGCGGAGAACGGCTACGAGATCAGCGGGCCTCCGAGCGAGCTGTACTACTCGGACGCGGAGAAGGTGCCGCCTTCGGAGTACCTCACGGAAGTCAGAATACCCATCGCGGGAGGCTAGTGGCAGCCGCAAGGCAGACGCGTGGCGTCACGACTCGCCGGCATCCAGAATACGCACCTCGCCCACGTCGCCGTCGACCTCGATGAGCTGACCGGTCCTGATGAGCCTTGTGGCGGGTCCAACGTTGGCCACGGCCGGAATACCGTACTCGCGCGCGATGATGCTCAGTAGGAGCGAAACGCGCTGGAAGCCGACTTGGTGGCATCAATGACGATCGAGACGCCTCTGTGCCCGTCAGCGATCCAGCCGCGGAGAGACTCCAGCGCCAAGCATCTCGTTGAGTGACCGCTCGCGGGCGCGACGCATCGCGGAGACCGAAACGCGCGAGCCGTCGTTGCCGCAATCCTTCTCGGCTGCGCTGGGCGCCTCGATGCACACCGCCATAGAGCGGTGTCCGCCCAGTGGGACCCGCGTGCAGAGAATGTATTCCATCGTCGACTCCTCGTTTCGCTGTGTTTGTGTACCCCGATTCTGATTATTCTGACTTCTCCCCGAGAGATGTCAAGAGCCAGGTGCAGAAGAGTACTCCGGCTCACAGTCATCTGCAGGACATACATCCTGCTCACTGCATATGCACTGCGAGGTTCGAACAAGCACCATCCGTCAGATTCCTGACGCATTCCATTTGCACATTCTGATTTGTTGGTATATTCTGATTGCATTGGTCCGCAGAAGACCCACGGAGGCAACCATGGCCGAGAACGAATCCTGCAAGAGTGACTGCGCTGAGGAGTGCTGCTCCCTGGAAGCAGTCGTCACGATAGACGAGCGCGGCCAGTTCGTCCTGCCGAAGGACCTGCGCACGCGCGCCGGTATCGAGCCTGGGGACCGTCTGGCAATCGTCGCCTATCCCAAGTCCGGCGGCGGCATCTGCTGCATCACACTCGTCAAGGCGGACACCGTTGCCACGGCTGTCCAAGACGTGATCCGCCCCGCAATCGGCCAGACCCGGCCGGAGAAGGAGTGACACCGAATGACAACCCACGACGAAGACGCGATCAAAGAGGCCGTGAGGGGCCGATACGCCAGTCACGCACGGGCCAAGACGTCCTGCTGCGATACTCCGTGTGCGTGCAACACGGACGAGACTCCCGCCATCGCTGACTACGACGCGCAGGATCTCGCCGCACTCCCCGCCGAAGCGAACCTTGGCCTGGGATGTGGCAACCCGCTGGCGTTCGACTCGATCCTGCCAGGCGAGACCGTGGTCGACCTAGGCTCGGGCGGAGGCATCGACTGCTTCTTGGCCGCTCGAAGAGTGGGCCCGGAGGGCCTGGTCATCGGCGTGGACATGACCGCCGAGATGGTGCTGCTCGCACAGCGCAACGCCGAGCGCGACGGCTACACCAACGTCGACTTCCGACTCGGCGAAATCGAGGACTTGCCGATCGACACCTCCTCGGCAGACCTCGTCATCTCCAACTGCGTCATCAACCTCGTTCCCGACAAGACACGCGCTTTCGCCGAAGCTTTCCGCGTGCTCAAGCCCGGCGGTCGCATCTCGGTCTCGGACATCGTCACGTCGGCGCCGATCCCCGAGATCGCGCGCGGATCCGTGAGCGCGTACGTCGCCTGTCTAGGCGGCGCACTCGTCTTGGAGGACTACATTGCTGCAATCGGTGCCGCCGGCTTCGAGAACGTGAGCGTTGTCGCCGACTCAAGCCTGTGCACCAGCACGGAGGAGGCCGAGGAGCTGCTCGCAGCGATCGACCTGGATTCCCTGGGTGGGCTGTCGCGGGAAGAGGCGCTGCGTGCAGCGACCCTCTTCCACAGCATTACCGTGAACGCGCGAAGGCCCGTCTAGGTTTCGTCGGGCTGCACCGCGATCAAGAAGGACTACGTATCCCAGGAAGACTCCGTTGTCGTCTGGCACCGGCCTGGGTCGGCAAAGGTGACCCAATCTCGCCAGAATCGTACTCCTCACGGCGCCTGCAAGAGTCTACACTCTGTCGCGAGGAGGGGTTGCCGTGTCCAAGCGAATTCACTACATCGATTGGCTGCGCGTGCTCGCGGTGCTGCTCTTGTTCCCGTTCCATACGTGGCGGGTATTCGACGTGGAAGCCTTCTACGTCAAAGGCGCCGAGTCCGTGCCCCTGACGTACGTGCTCGGCTTCATCAGCGCGTGGCACATGCAGTTGCTCTTCGTCCTCGCCGGCGCGTCGACATACTTCGCGCTCGGCAAACGCTCGGGAGCCCAGTATCTCGGTGAGCGAGTCAAGCGGCTGCTGGTACCCTTCCTGTTCGGCTGGCTCGTGCTCGTCACGCCGCAGACCTGGATCGGCGCGAAGCTCAACGCCGGATACACGGATTCGCTTTGGAGCTATGTGGCCAACGGCGACTTCCTGGTGCTCAACGTCCGTGAGGGCGGTGACTACTGGGGCGGCTTCGGACTGGGCCATTTGTGGTTCATCTTGTTCCTTTTGGTGCTTTCACTGGTTGCGCTGCCGCTGTTTCTCTGGGGACGGGGCGAGAAGGGGTCGGCG
>JAOUET010000217.1 GCA_029858605.1 Coriobacteriia bacterium
CGATTCCAAGACGCGGCTCGGGGTTGAACAGCGAGCCGAACGCGACCTGCAGGATGAATGTCAGTGCGACGGGCAGCACGATCATCCATAGGAAGATGGGCGAGCGCGGTCCGAGCGCCAGGTCCTTTCGCAGGACTTTGAAGGTGAGGTTGGGACTCATAGTGATTCCACCTTCCGCTTGAGGGCGAACAACCCCGCTCCGAACAGGATGACGAGCCAGACGGCCGCGTAGGCGAGCGAGCCAGCGGAGTCGGCCCACGTTGCGCCGTAGTTGAGCGCGCCCACGAGTGTATCGATGATCGGGTAGGTCGGTATGACGCGGACCCAGACCGCCGCCGTGCCGGGGAAGAGCACAGCGAACGTCGGGATGAGCAGGGGAATGGTGAACAGCATCGTGTAGAAGAGTTGCCCCATGAAGTCCCTGCCTGACGCGCCGACGAAGAGCGCCACGCCGGTGAACATGACGGAGCCCATGAAGAGCACCGTGAGCGTCAGCGGCCAGTTTTCGGCCGTGAGGCCGCCAATGATCAATAGGACGAACAGTCCCTGGCCAAGCGACATGAACGTTCCGAACACCGTCTTGGCGAAGAGGAAGTCGCTGATCTTGGCCGGGGTCACGAGCACCGCGGTGACGGTGCGCTGGAGCACCTCAGTCGAGACGAGCGATGCCATCGAGAACGTCTCCATCAGCAGCACCATGAAGATGATCAGCGGGCGGAACTTGTCCCGAAGGCTGAGCTGATCACCTGCTCGATCGGTGCCGAGCACGAGCGACTGCTGGTCGGCCATGGTGACCGGCAGCTCCTTGCCGGCGAGCTGATATGCTGCCTCGCGCACGAAGCCTTCCATCGCCCCCTGGATCTCCTCGGGCACGTCGGCGTCGGAGTAGACAGTCACGGTAACGCCCTCTTTGCCGGTAGCCACGTCGCTGATGAATTCGTCCGGGAAGGCGATGCCGATAGTGACGCTCACCTTCTCGGCGTTCGCCGGCCTCTCTTCATCTGTTTCCGCGCCTCGCAGCACGAGCGTCCCGTCGTCGGTTTGCCATGCCTCGAGCGTGCCCTCGACCACCTGCTGCATGTCTGTCTCGCTGTCGAACTCGACGAGCAAGAGACCTTCCTGCTCCTCGGAGAGATTGGCCTCCTCGAGCTGCGCGAGCTGCTCGTCCGTGGCACCCATCGATTTCAGCGTGCTCTTGGCCTCGTCGATCATCGAGCCCATGGGCGGCGACACGGCAAGCGTCAACGTCTCGTCGACCGAGTCCGGAAGGAACATGAACGCGACGGGAATCGCGATGAGAACCAGCAACGTCAGGAAGAGGTAGATCTTGTCGCGCGAATAGGCCTTGAGCTCCTTCTTCAGGAGCGCGGCCACAACTGCGGGGCGCGAGATCGGGCGGCTCATCCTTCCAGCCCCCTGCCCGTCAGCTGGATGAATATCGCTTCGAGCGTCGCCTCCTCGGTGTGAATCGTCATGAGCTTGGGGGAGGCGGCAAGCTCGGCGATGCGCGCCGAGGAAGCACCATCGTCGAGCGGGATGCGCTCCTCGGCAACGCCCTCGCCCTCGCGTAGACGCACCTTGACCGATCGGGTGCCGTACTTGAGCTTCAGATTGTCCGCGGTATCGAGCGCGACTATCTGGCCCTCGTTGATGAACGCCACGCGGTCGGAAAGCTCGTCCGCTTCGAACATGTCGTGGGTGGTGAGCAGGACGGCTGCACCGCGGTCGGCCTCCTCTTTGATCGTCTTGCGGATGGCAGCTGAGGTGACCGGGTCCAGTCCGTCGGTCGGCTCGTCGAGGAAGAGCACCTTCGGCTTGTTGATGAAGGCCCGCGAGATCATCATTCGCTGGCGCATGCCTTTCGAGAAGCTGTGCACGCGGTCCTTGGCACGATCGGCGAGTCCCACGCGCCGCAGAACCCCCATCGAGTCGGGGTTCTTGATGCCGTACAGCGATGCGAAGAAGTCCAAGTTCTCCAGCGCGCTCATGTTGAGGTAGAGATTCTTCTCCTCGAAGCACACGCCAATCTGCGCCTGCACTTCAGGATCGTCCTTCGCCACGTCCTGTCCGAGGATGCGCGCGGCACCCGACTTGGGTGTGAGCTGGCCGGTGAGCACCTTGATCGTGGTCGACTTGCCCGCGCCGTTGGGCCCGAGGAAGCCCAGAATCTCGCCCGGGCGCACGTCGAAACTGACATCCTTGACGGCCTCGATGTCACCGTAGCTGAAGCTCAGGTTCTCGACCTCGATTGCTTTGCTGACTGTAGTGATCTCCGTCATCGCTCCTCCTCGTGGCGGTTGTCCCAACGGTCCATGACATCCGACAGCTCGCGTTCGAAGAATGAGTACACGTCCCGCATCTCCTCGAGCCTTTCCCGCGCCGCTTGTGTGTCGGCGAACGCCAGGGCTTCTTCAGATGACTTCCTCACCTGCGAGATACCGGCGAACTTGCGGGCCATGATCGGTCCCCATTTGTTCTTGAGCACGCGGTAGTGCGCTTCGCGCGACCCTCGTACCCGATAGCGTTGCACCAGTTCGAAGCCCAGCAGTAGCTGCATCGCGTTTGTGACCGACGCCTTGCTGATGTCGAGGGCTTCCATGAGTTCGCTCGTTGACAAACCTTCGCCCTCGGCAAGGATCAGAGCCGAGTAGACGCGTGCCATCGCACGCGGCAATCCGACCTGCTCAAGCGTGAGGGAGAGGTGGTCGTGGATGGCGGCCCGTCTCTCTGCATGGTCGCTGCTCAATGTGTCTTCCTCCGCGCGTCGCATAGCGAATACATTCCCAATGTTCAGAATGTTCTAAACATTCGGGACTGTCTAGCACTTGATGCGTCTTGGTTCTGACCAGGGGCCGGTCCAGCTCCGCGCCGAAGCAGCAGCCTGT
>JAOUET010000133.1 GCA_029858605.1 Coriobacteriia bacterium
TCAGGAAGTAGTCGTATGCGTCGAACGAAGTCATCGCCTCTATTCGCCGAAGATTGGCCCCCACGCTCGTCTCGGCAGTGATCTTGAAGAGGTTGATCTCGCTTGTGCGTCCGACATGAGTGCCGCCGCACAACTCCTTGCTGAAGTTCCCGACTTCGAGTACCCGCACGAACTCGCCGTATTTCTCGCCGAAGAGAGCCGTCACGCCGCTCTCCTTGGCGGATCGCAGAGACGTCTCGTAGGCGCGTACTGCGTGATTCTCCATGATCTTGGCGTTGACCATCCGCTCGACCTTCGAGACCTGCTCGGCCGACATCGCCTCGAAGTGGGTGAAGTCGAAACGCAGACGGTCCGGCGCCACGAGCGAGCCGCCCTGGCGAACATGCTCGCCCAGAACCAGCCGAAGCGCCCAATGCAGCAGATGAGTGGCGGTGTGGTTGCGACGGGTACGCTCGCGTCGCATCGGCTCGATCGCAGCAGAAACGGCATCGCCAAGAGCAAGCGATCCCGTCTCCAGCTCTCCGATGTGGGCAACGACGCCTTCGACCGGTATCTGCGTGTCCTGCACTCGGAAGACGGCCCCCGCAGCACTCGAAATGGTGCCCTCGTCTCCGACTTGGCCGCCCTGCTCGCCGTAGAAGGGGGTGCGGTCGAGCACGATCTCGGCTCGTCGACCGGGTTCCAGCCGCTCTGCGCGCCCGTCGTCCACGACGATTCCGGTCACGACGGCGTCGGACTCGTCCTTCTCGTAGCCGAGGAACTCCGACTCCCCCACATCGGTCAGCAATTCGGCGAATGCAGCTTCAAACCCGGCCCACGACTCGTCCTTGATAGCCGCACGCGCTCTCTCGCGCTGCACCTCCATCTCGGACTCGAACGTGTCCATGTCCACCTCAAGACCGTGCTCGCTGAGAATCTCCGAGGTCAGTT
The DNA here is from genome assembly GCA_029858605.1 of Coriobacteriia bacterium. Classification (GTDB taxonomy): domain Bacteria; phylum Actinomycetota; class Coriobacteriia; order Anaerosomatales; family JAENZW01; genus JAENZW01. The sequence continues at coordinate 931 of JAOUET010000133.1, forward strand.
CGATCGGGAAACCGTACGTATCATGCAGGGCGAACGCCTTCGTTCCGTCGAAGGCTTCGCCGCCCGCATCACGCAACGTCGCGACCTCGTCCTCCAGAAACGTCAGTCCCTGACGCAGCGTCGCGCCGAACCGCTGTTCCTCGCTGTCCACCATTCGTCGGACGAGCTCGTGATGCTCGACGATCTCCGGATACGCCTCCCCCATCTGCTCGACCACTACGTCGATCAGGGCGCTCATGAACGGCTCGGTGCGGCCGAGCAACCGACCGTGACGCACAGCACGCCTGAGCAGTCTGCGCAGAACGTACCCGCGTCCCTCGTTCGAGGGCAGGACTCCGTCGGCGATCAGGAACGTCACGGCTCGGGCGTGATCGGCGAGGATCCTGAGGGACGTGTCGGGGCGCTCCCCGGCACCGTACTCGACGCCCATCAGATCTTCGGCCACAGCCATGATCTGCCGCAGGACGTCGGTCTCGAAGTTCGATGTCACACCCTGAAGGATGGCGGCAAGGCGCTCCAGCCCCATTCCCGTGTCGATGTTCTTCTTGGGTAGCGGAAGGAGCGAACCGTCGTCTTGCCGGTCGTACTGCATGAACACGAGGTTCCAGTACTCCACGAAACGATCGCACTCGCATCCCGGCGCGCAGTCAGGGCTTCCGCAACCGACCTCGGGACCCTGATCGTAGTACAGCTCCGAACACGGGCCGCAAGGACCGGTGGGGCCCGCCGACCAGAAGTTGTCCTTCGCGCCCATGCGCACGATGCGCTCTTGCGGGACCGAGGTCTCTTCAAGCCAAAGCGCCTCGGACTCCTCGTCCTCTTCGAAGATCGATGCCCAGATGCGAGAAGGATCGAGCCCGAGCACGTCGGTGGAGTATTCCCATGACCACGCTATGGCTTCGCGCTTGAAGTAGTCTCCGAACGAGAAGTTGCCGAGCATCTCGAAGAAGCTGTGGTGGCGCCCCGTCGTGCCGATGATGTCGATGTCGGTCGTACGCACGCACTTCTGCACCGTAGCCGCACGAGTGAAGCCAAGATCCTTCAATCCTAGGAAGACAGGCTTGAACTGCACCATCCCAGCTGTGGTGAGTAGAAGGGAGGGATCTTCCGGCACGAGCGACGAGCTCGGCCGGCGTTTGCAGCCCTTGCCTTCGAAGTACGACAGGAAGCTCTCTCGGATCTCGGCTGATCTCACTCGGTACTCTCCTCGACAGAGACGGCGTCTGAAGCGTCGCCACCGGGAGAGCCGCAGCCCTCGTCCACAGCTCGCTTCGTGCGGAACAACGCGCCGTCCTCGCTACCGATGGGGCGCCGCGTGTGTTGTTCGTAGTAGTAGACGAACAGCCCCTTGGCAACTGCGGCGATCGGAATCGCCAGGAGGATCCCCCAGAAGCCCATGAGCGTTGCGCCGACGAGCAAGGAGAATACCACGAGTACCGGATGAAGGTCGACCTGCTCAGACATGACACGAGGGCTGACGAACAGATCCGTGATCTGCTGCGCTGCGATCGTCACCAGCAGCGCCCCAACTGCCGTCCACGGCCCCACGAAAGCGGCCACGATGGCAGAGATGATGCCGCCCACGAGAGGCCCGACGTAGGGGACGACGTTGAACAGGCCCGTGATGATCCCGAGCACCAATGCATAGGGGACGCCAAGAAGGGAGAGCCCGAGAAAAACTATCGAACCGGTGACGCCGGAGATGATCAACTGTCCTCGAACGAATCCACCAACGACGCGCAACACCGTGTCGATCAGAAACTCCGCCTCCTCGCGACGGCGGTCACCAACCAACACCATGATCTCCGCGCGCATCTTCGGAAGATCCTTCAGTATCCAGAATGCGATGACGAGCGCGAGCACGGCGTTGAAAAGGAAGGTAGCGGTCGCGCTTCCCACGGACACGACACCCGCCGCCAAGTTCGCACCCCAAGCACCGAACTGCGCGGTGATGGTCTTGCTCAGCTGGTCGAGTCCGTTCTGGACCCATGCTGGGACTACGAGTGCGTGCAGGCCGGCCTCGGTCTCGTTCCACCACTCGAGCGCAGTGCGATAGTAGCCGGGAAACGCCTTGAAGAACTGTGCGAGCTGCTCCGCGAGGGCGGGTATCACGAACGCACCTGCGATGCCGAACACCGCGATCGCCCCTGCGTAGCAGACGACAACGGCCCAGATACGCTTGATTCCCCGCTTCTCGAGAGCGTTCACCGGGATACGAAGCAGCAGCACGACGATTCCGGCCATCAAGAACGGAATGAGAGCGGCGGTGAGGCGATCGAGCAACCATATCGCTCCGACGATCAGCAGGGCGATACCGATCGCAGCCCAAGCCGTCAGGGCCACGCGCTGGAGCCGCTCCGTAGCGCGTCTGGATTGCGGCACTGGTCCTACGCCTCCCTCACGATGCTCTCGCGCAAGACCTTCAGTGTACGGCGCAGCAGACGCGAGACCTGCATCTGCGAGATGTCCAACTGACGCGCGATCTCAGTCTGCGTCAGGCCTTCGAAGAAGCGCAGATAGAGAACCCTCTGCTCTTGTGGCGACAGCTGCTTCAGCGCGCCCGCAAGTGTCGCTCGATCGTCGACTATCGCCATTAGCTGGTCGTCTTTTCCGATGTACTCGAGAATGCTGAACGAATCCGAGCCGTCGCCTCCGCGGTCGCTTTCGAGCGATACGAAGTTGTACGCCTCGGACGTCTCGAGTGCCTCGAGCACATCCTCGGGTGTCACCTCGAGATACTCTGCGATCTCGGGTATCGTCGGAGAACGCTGCAGTCGCTGGGTAAGTTGGTCAATCGCCTGGTTTACCCGAAATGACAGCTCTTGAAGTCGCCTCGGGACCTTGATGGCCCAGCCCTTGTCGCGGAAGTAGCGCTTCAGCTCTCCAACAATCGTCGGGGTCGCGTAGGTCGTGAACTCGACCTGTCTCTCGATGTCGAAACGATCGATCGCCTTGATCAGTCCGATGGTGCCGACCTGGATCAGGTCATCGATGGGCTCCCCACGATTGCGGAACCTGCTGGCCAGGTATTTCACGAGGTTGAGGTACATGGTTATCAACTCATCGCGCGCGGCATCATCGCCTTCCACGCGATAGCGTCGAAACAGCTCGCGAGTGTGTTTCTTGTCCCAGGAGAGCTTTCGGGACTGTTTGCCGGCGTCCCTAGACCTCGGCATCTTCCGACTCCAAGACGGCGCGCTTGACGACCCGAAGGTACGGACCGGTCTCGTCCGACGACATCTCGAACGTGTCGCAGACGGACTGCAGTAGGAAGGTCGCGTATGCTGCTCGACGCTCGGCGTCCTCGTCAGTGATACGAGAACCGGCCGAAAGGCGAACTCGAATCTCGAGCTCGCCATCACCAACAGCGAAGTCCAGCCTCACCTCGCCAGACTCCGGAGCATGGTCGCACGCGTACACAAAGGCCTCCTCTGCGGCGATCCTGACGTCGTCGACCTCATCGAAGGTCATGCCCATCCTGCTCACGAGAGCAGAAGCCGTCATTCGGACGGTCTTGGCGAATTCGCCGCGCGATGGCACGGTCAGCGTCACGGTGTCTGCGGTCATGGTTCCTCCGGATAGCTCGGTCACGCATCAAGGCGCGCGCAGTTTCAGCCTTTGCGGGCTCGTCTTGCGGCAGTCCATGCCTGCCGCAAACGCGACCCCACAGCATTCACTGCATCGAACGGAGCGTTCACTGCGTCGGAAACGTCCTCGAATCTCGTCACTATCCCGTCAATGCGGAGCAGTTCGGCGTTCACCGCATCCACGGTCACTTCGATCTTCTCGACGAGCGGCACGAGGCGACCATCCATGTCGTCAAACAGACGCCTGGCGGAACGCATCGTTTGCGCGGTCTGAACGAGGACGAAGATGGCAACGCCGCATGTGGCGATACCGACAATGGCGAGAACGATCAGCAGGGCAGACATAGTATCCACGAACTGTCTTTCCGACGAGTCCAACGACTCACGCTAGTGTAGCAGAGCCGCGACCCCAAGAACGCGCGAACCGCAGGTCAGACGGGTTCCTGGGAGTCACCGGCTTCCTCGGCTTCCCAACCCCTGTCCCCCGGCTCGAAGAAGCGTGTGCCCTCAAGACCATCGGGCAGGTACTGCTGTGTCACGCTACCGTGAGGATGATCGTGCGGGTAGACGTACGCCGGATAGTCCTCCGCCCCAGGTCGATGACGATCGCGAAGATGGTCCGGGACTGCGCGGGCAGGTCCCTGCCGGACTTCCGCCAAAGCGTTCTCGACCGCGCGATACGACGCGTTCGACTTCGGTGCGAT
>JAOUET010000010.1 GCA_029858605.1 Coriobacteriia bacterium
CAGGTGGCGGGGGCGGGGGCGGGTCCTCGCCCTTCTTGGGCTTCTTGTCCTTCGGAGGCTTCGGGGCTCTGGGCGGCTTGGCGGACTTGCCGCTCTCCGAGCCGTCGGCGTGCCCGCCTGACGGTCCTGCGGAGGTCGCAGGCAGATTGGCGATTCCGGCGGGCGCCTGCGCCATGGCGGCTTCAGGCGATTGAAGCGGGGAAGCGTATCCGCTCTCCCCGCCCGGCAGTCCAAGCACGGGGCCGCCGCCAGTTGCAGCGGCACTGTGGCCCTCGGACGCTTCGGGTCCGGCAGACCCCGCAGTACCCAGGGCCGGAACGCATGCGACCACGACGACCGCACATAGCAGCAGGTGTCTGACGAGCAGGCCGCTTGCCCGACGGCCGGCAATCCGGCTGATTGCCGCTCGAACCCAGGGATCTTGACCGCTCGACAACGTTCCCCCTCTGCGGTGCGCACGCGCCTACGGCAGCATGCTCACCTCATGGCAGTTCGTACACAAGTCATCGTCAGTTTCGGCCAGAAGGTTGACGCTCTCGGTCTGGTGCGGGAACGCAGTGTACTCGGGATTGGTCGGCGCGTCCGGCGCCGGGTAGCCATAGTCCGTCAAGCACGCCGAGAAGGTGGTCTCCACGTCCCGATAGTCCTCATGACACTGCTGGCAGTACGGATCGTCGGACGTGTCGGTGTAGCCGTCGTTGGAACGTCCGAGCGTGTACGTCGCAACCTGACTCACCGGGTGGTTGTGGACCGTGCCCCAGTCGGTGCGCTCGTCATGGCAGCCCGCGCACCACTGCGCGCCGTACTCCGTGTAGGTGCCGTCCGCGGCATCGTTGACGTCGTCGCGCAGCAGACAGTTGGAGTAGATCCACTCCTTGGCGCCGAAGGCTTTGCCCGTGTCTCTGAGGAAAGGCTGCATCTGCGTGGCCCGATGCACCGAATGGCAGCTCGAACAGTCGAGCAGGTCCGGCAGCGGCGCGGAGCCACCCGGAACGTAGGTGGTGGTGTCGCACGAGTGCTCCGCTCCCACGGTACCGCCGCGGGCCACGATCTGGCTGTAGGGGCCGACCGCCCCCGTCGAGTCATGACACGTCAGGCAAGACCCGGTGATCGTGGACGCGGGGAGCAGCAGAATGGAATCGGCAGGCGCATCGTGCACGGTATGGCAGAGAGCGCACTTCGCAGTAGTGCTGGTGTAGTAGCCGTGCGGACCCTCTCCGGTCCACGGATCGCGGTCGTCGCCGTGGCAGGAGATGCAGTCGTAGTCGCCCTCGCGCCCGTCGGTGTGGTATGCGTACGCAACCGCGGGGATGAGGGTAAACACAACACCAATCAGCGCCGCCACCAGCACGCGACGCCAGACATTGCGCAATATGAATGACCGCTTCTCTGAGCCCGGGCTTCGACCCAAGCCAGCCCCCCTTCTCCACCTGGTTCCAGGATAGCATCCATTCGTCGCCTCGGGCCAGGGACCATCCTACAACTCTGCGGCGAGAAAGCGAACGCCTGTTCGACTCGCGAGTTGTTTACTGCTACGCTTGATACGAACACCCGTTCGCCTTGGAGGAGACATGCGAGCCGAGGAACAATCTGCCAACTGCCCAACCGCCTCTGGCGACATCGAGCCCGCCGCCTCAAGCACTCTGCTAGCATCACTCAACGAACGTCAGCGCCAAGCCGCCTCGCACGGCGAGGAAGCCTTGCTTATCGTGGCGGGCGCCGGCACTGGGAAGACCGCCACCCTCGCACACCGAGTCACCTATCTCATGGCGTCGGGCACCGACCCCGGCCGCATCCTGCTGCTCACCTTCACGCGCCGCGCGGCATCCGAGATGCTGCGCCGCGTGGACTCGATCATGCGCGCCGCAGGCCTCAGCGGCGCCGGCTCCTCGGCAGGCTCGACGATCTGGGGTGGAACCTTCCATAGCGTGGCCGTGCGCCTGCTCCGGCTCCACGGACGCGACATCGGCCTCGAGCCCGACTTCACGGTGCTCGACCGCTCCGATGCCGAAGATCTCATGCACGTGGCGCGTACCGAGCTGGGGCTGGGCCAAGCCGGGAGACGTTTCCCGCAGAAGTCCACGTGCCTCGACATCTACAGCCGTTGCGTGAACACGTGTGCATCGGTCGACCACGTCGTGGGCTCGGCATTCCCGTGGTGCAAGGACGACATCGACGCCCTCAAGGAGCTCTTCGCGCTCTTCACCGACCACAAAGAGGCGCAGCGCGTTCTGGACTATGACGACCTTCTGCTCTTCTGGCACGCAATGCTGTCGCAGCAGGCCACCGCCGAACGCATCCAGTCGCGTTTCGATCACGTGCTCGTCGACGAGTATCAGGACACGAACGTACTGCAAGCCGAGATAGTGTCGCTCCTTCGGCCGGATGGAACCCGGGTCACAGCCGTCGGAGACGACGCCCAGGCGATCTACGGCTTTCGCGGGGCCACGGTCCGCAACATCCTCGACTTCGAGAAGCGCTTCCCGGGTGCCGAAGTAGTGACGCTCGAGCGCAACTACCGCAGCACCGCCCCGATCCTGGATGCCAGCAACCTGCTCATCGCCGAAGCGGACGAGCGCCGTGAGAAGCACCTCTACACCGAGCGAGACGGCGGTGCCCGTCCCACACTGGCATCCTGCCAAGACGAGGCGGAGCAGACCGACTACCTGGTGGAGCGCATCCTCGGTCACAGGGAGCAGGGAACGCTGCTGCGCGAACAGGCAGTACTCTTCCGCGCCGCACACCACAGCGCACACCTCGAGATCGAGCTGTCGCGCCGGAACATCCCCTACATCAAGTACGGCGGACTGAAGTTCATCGAGATGGCGCACGTAAAAGACCTCATGGCATTCCTGCGCCTTGCCGAGAACCCTCGCGATCTCACCGCAGGCATGCGCGTTCTCGGCCTCGTTCCGGGCATCGGGCCGAAGACCGCCGCCGATGCCATGCAGACGCTTGCGGCAAGCGACGCCGACTTCGAATCTTGGGTGAGCCTGAGGATCCCCGAGGCGGCGCGTGGCGCGTGGCCCGACCTCGTGACGCTGATGCGCGGACTTGCGGGCGCAGCCCCCTCCGACCTGCCTGCACAGGTGCATGCCATCCGAAGCGTCTACGCGCCTCTGCTCGAGCTTCGATACGACAACGTCGACGCCCGCCTGCGAGACCTCGAGCAGATCGAGGCGCTCGCTTCGCGATTCGGCGACCGCTCGCGCTTCCTGGCCGAGATCGCGATAGACCCTCCGGCCTACACGCAGGACCTCGCGGGCCCTCCTCTGCTCGACGAAGACTACCTAATTCTCTCGACGATCCATTCGGCAAAGGGGCTGGAGTTCGACGTCGTCTACGTCATACACGCGGCTGACGGGAACATCCCGTCAGACATGGCCACGGGCACCCCCGAGGAGATCGAGGAGGAGCGGCGGCTCTTCTACGTGGCATGCACGCGGGCGCGCAACGACCTGTACGTCACCTGGCCGCTTCGCTACTACGCCCAGCCGTTCGGCATGTCCGACACGCACGGCTACGCTCAGCGCACCCGATTCATCACTCCGGCGGTCCGACACGCATTCGCCGAGACGCTCGCACGGCCGGAGGCCGAATTCGAGTCTGCCGAAGACGCACCGCCGATCACTACCACGGCGGACGTGCGGGCAGGGCTTAAGCGTATGTGGACGTAGACGCTGGCCGCGAAGGCGGTGCTGGCGAGTCGGCGGGCAGTGCTGGGGAACGTCGCGACGCGCGCTACAACTCGTCGAGGATCTGAAGCCTCACCGTCTCGGATATGCTGTTCGGGCCACCGTACACGTTGACTTCGGTGCACGCTCAATGCCTCTCCAGCGCGAGCCTGGTGGCCTCTGTCAGACTCGTTCCGTTCGTTAGCAGGATAGGACCTTGCTGCAGGCCGGTTGCCGCTCCCCCGGTCACCGCATCCGGCAGCTTCGCAGCCACTCCGACCAGGTCCCAGACGAGCGCGCCTTCCCCGACGGCCTTCTCGGCGATCACGACAGCCGTGTCGTAGCGCGTGTGCCCGGACCACCGCTCAGCGCCCATCAGAGCGAGAGCGTCCAACTCTTCCAGAACGTCGTCCGACACCGTCATCGGGCCCCCGCCGACGATGATCCTCGCGGGATCGAAAGCTTCGATCGCCGCGCGTGTCGCAGTCGGAACCTCGTCGTTCCTGACCAGGAGTATCGGCGCCCCGTTGTTGGCCGCGATCGGCGAGAGCGCCAGCGCATCGAAGAACTTCTCGGAGTCCGCCCCGTTGGCCACGAGCGCGCGGGACGTCATCGTCTTGCTCGGGTCGATGGACTCGACGAACTTCATTCGGTCGAGTATCGCAGCCGCCAGATCGTAGCGGCTACCGGTCGACAGAATGCGCTCCGCAACCACCGGGCCCCAACCGCCGGCATAGGCGACAATCTCGTCAATGCGTTCTTGGGGCACGGAGACCGGGCCGCCGACCACGTGAAGTACCACGGCTCCGTGAACAGCTACTGCATCGGCAACGTACTCCTTGACCTCGTGCGGAGTACGAGTCGCACTCACCAGCAGAACGGGTGCGTCGTACGCCCATGCGAGACCCGAGGCGGCTAGCGGGTCCGCGGCGGCGCGATCGTCCCCGGAGGCGATGATGATGTTCGGGGGTACGGGGCCGCCCATGCCGAAGCTGCTCCACGTCTCGCGCGCGATCGTCGTCGCAGTCGCGAACCGATCGTGACCCCACATGCGGTGAGCCTGCGACCACATGCGTATGTGGAGGCCGCCCAAGTCGGCGCCCGTGTAGGTGTGCCAACTGGACTCCCAAGTCCTGTAACCCGCCTTCAGCGGAGCGATCTTGTATTGGGAGCCCGGAAGGAAGAACGCCGGATTGTCGAATTCGTAGTGCCCGAGAACGTCCGTGTTGTCCGTCGTAGAGCCTCCGGGAGCATCACGGATGCACCACACCTGCACGTTCTGCAGGGGCGCGCCGTTCTCGGCAGAGACGATGATGCCTTCCCAGATGGCCGCGAAGGCCGGCTTCGGTAGGCCCAGAAACACCGCGCACACGAGCGCGCACGCTAGCGCGAATACGAATGCTCGACGCGCTTGGGGTCTCTCGCCGGAGACCATGACCCTTCCCCCTTGCCCCAACTCCCCTGGAAGCTACGTAGAGTACGTACCCCAGCTCGCAGCAAGCCCTAGCACTCCAAGTCGGGATGCTCCCGCTTCTGGTACTCGAGAGCCCTTGCGAGCTTGTAGAAGTCGCTTTCCTTGTCGATGAAGCGCACTCGCGTCTTCAAAGTCTTCGGATCGATCAGCTCGTCGAACGGAACGTACTTCAGCTGCAGCTGCTTCTCGACGCTCACCATGTGGCCGGTGAGCCCTTCTTCCGTGAGCGCGCGGAACGCCCCGGTGCCGAGCTGCGTACCCAACAACACGTCGAATGCGCTGGGCGCAGAGCAGCGAGTCTCGTACCCGACCTGCTTGTGCCGGACCTTCATGCTGTCTCCGGTCCGCTCCTCGTAGCGCTTCTCCATAGCGGCGGCAAGCATCTTCCCGATCTGCGCCGCGCCGAGCACGATGTTGCCGTGCTCGTCGGTCTCCTGCGGACGTTGAGAATCCGGGAGCTTGTGGGCGAGCCCCTCAGCGACGCACACGACTCCGTACTCGCGCCCGTCGCGCGCACGTATCTCCATCAGTTCGGCAAGTTCGTCGGCTTCTTCGTTCAGATCGAACTCCCCGTCGAAGTCCTCCACCGAGAGCATTCTCGTAGCCTCGCCCGCGATTCCAGCCGCGTACGTGAGCCAACCGGCCTTGCGGCCCATGATCTCAAGCACGTACCAGACCTTCGTCGAAGTCGCATCGGCACCGAGGTTGCGAATTTCAGCGGCCGCGTAATGAGCAGCCGAGAAGAAGCCGAAGGTCCAGTCGATGCCGTAGTAGTCGTTGTCGATCGTCTTCGGCAGATGCACTATGCTTACGCGTCTGAGCTCCGGCATCAGTTCCTGCATCCTGTACAGATAGTTGGCGGTCTTGAGCGTGTCGTCACCGCCGATCGACACCAGGGCATCGATCTTGTGTGCCTCCAACGCCTCATATACCGCGCGCAGCTTGGAGTTCTTCTCGGGATCCGCGAGATCTTCCAGGCTATTGATCGCTTTGCCGGGATTGGCGCGTGACGTTCGCAAGATGATGTCCTTGCGGTTGCGAATCCCAGAGACGTCGTCGCGCCGCAAGCACAGGTAGTCGTGGCCTTCGATCAGCGGCGTATCCGCCGAGTAGCGCTCGAGGTCCTCGTAGCCGTCGAAGAACCCCACCACGGCTATGCCCGAATTCACGAAGCCGAGAGTGGCGGCCGAGATGACCGCGTTCGCGGCCGGCGCCGGACCGCCGGAGAAGAGAATGCCTATGCGTTTGATGTCGTTGTTGGTACTCAAGTACAACACCCCCGGTTCATGAGTGGAGCGACTGCTTCGGTACCTCGGCTTCTCTACCCTGCGCCCTCTTCGAACACGCCGATCGCACGCAGGCGCTCGTAGCGCTTCTGCGTCAAGGTCTGTGGATCGACCTCGCCCAGAGCGTCGAGCGCCGCCCGTATCCTCTCACCGACAGCGGCTATCACGGGCTCAGGATCGACGTGGGCACCCTCCAGGGGCTCGCCCACGATCTCGTCCGCGATCCCGAAGTCGATCAGGTCGGCAGCGGTCAGCCGAAGGCAGCCGGCCGCTTCGGCTGCTCGAGAAGCCTCCTTGTGAAGGATCATCGCGCACATCTCCGGCGATATGACGGAGTAGTACGCGTTCTCGAGCATGATGAGGCGATCACCGAAACCGATGGCCAGCGCCCCGCCGCTACCCCCTTCGCCGATTCCGACGACGACCACAGGCACCGGCAAGTCCGCTAGCAATGACAGCGACTCGGCGATCGCCCAGGCTTGTCCGCGCTGCTCGGCCTCGATGCCCGGATATGCGCCCGCAGTGTCGAGGAACGCGACGACGGGCAGGCCGAACCTCTCGGCTAGACGCATCGCACGCATCGCCTTGCGATACCCTTCCGGATGCGGACTGCCGAAATTCCGTGCCACGTTCTCCTTTGTGGTCTTGCCTTTTCGGTGGCCGAGGACGACCACACGACGCCCCAGCATGGTTGCGAGTGCGGCCAGAATCGCCTCGTCGTCACCGAACAAGCGGTCACCGTGCAGTTCAACGACATCCGTGAACAGCGTGGCGACGTAGTCTTGCGTCTTCGGTCTCTCGGGATGGCGGCTGATCTGGACGCGCTCCCAAGGACCTATTTGCTCGTAGGTCTCCTTTCGCAGCTGCTCGAGCTGCTGCTCGAGGTCCTCGACCTCCGCTGCGATCTCGGGATTGACCGCGACGTCCATCCGCTTGAGCTGATCGAGCTTGTCCTCTAGCTCGAAGAGCGGCCTCTCGAATTCCATGGCATACCGTCTCACGCGGCACCCCCCGGACGCATGAGGTAGTCGAGAACCAGAGACACGCGCTCCCGAAGGCCACCTCGAGCCACCACGTCGTCGACAAGGCCGTGATCGAGAAGGAACTCTGCCGACTGGAAGTCTTTCGGGAGCTTCTGGCGCGTCGCCTGCTCGACGAGCCTGGGACCCGCGAAGCCCACCAATGCTCCGGGCTCGGCGAAGATGATGTCGGCCAAGGTGGCAAACGACGCCGTGACTCCACCGGTCGTCGGATTGGTCAGCACCGCTATGTAGGGCAGGCCTTCCGCTCGATAACGCTTCGCTGCAGCGGCGGTCTTGGCCATCTGCATGAGCGAGAGCATGCCTTCCTGCATGCGCGCACCGCCTGAGGCGATCGCGAAGACAATCCCTCGGCGCTCTGAGACGGCGATCTCGAATGCCCGCGTTATCTTCTCGCCAACAGCCGAACCCATCGATGCGCCAACGAAGCTGAAGTCCATGACGGCCACTATGACAGGGTGCCCACCGATCGTCGCACGCCCCGTCACGACGGCCTCCTCCAGCCCGGATTTCTCCTTCGCCGAAGAGACACTCTGCACGTAGGACTTCGCAGCGACGAACTCAAGCGGGTCCGACGATGTAATACCTGCGCCGAATTCCTCGAGGGAGCCCTCGTCCACAAGCTGTGCGATCCGCTCGTGAGCCGGCACAGGAAAGTGATGCCCACAGTAGGGACACACCCTCATGCTGGCGGCAAGCTCTCCCTCGTAGATGATGCGCTTGCAGGAGTCGCACGTTGTCCAAACGCCTTCAGGAACGTCGGCCTTCGGGCCGGCACCGTTCACCGGCGTGTAGCGCTTGTCCTCGCGCGCCCTGAACCAGTCAGTGATTGACATCCTCTACCCCTCCGCCGTGGCATGCCTCATTCACGACGGATACGACTCCTCCCCGTGCGTCACGGCACCGCCCGACTTCCGGGCGGTGCCGAAGATGATACGCCGTATGTTCCCTGCGTGCGATTTCAGACCGTGAAGTCCTCTGCGCCCTCGAACACCTTGAGAGCACGATCGGCGTCGTAGTCCCCGAGCGTGATCGCCGAGATCGCCTTCGTCAGCCTAACGGCCTCGTCGAGCGGACGCTGATGGATGTTGCGGCCGGTGGCATTGCCTACGGCGCCACCCACATGGATCTGCTGCCAGAGCTGCGAAAGGAAGGTCCCCGCGTCCACGGTCGAACCGCCTGCGCAGACGAGACCCGTCCCCTTGAATCCAGCGACTCCGGGGGTACCGCCGATCTCCAGGCAACCTGCCGCCATGGACGCCTCCGTCAGCAGTTCTGCCGAAGACTTCTCGTCCGTACCCTTCGGAGGGTTGACCTTCACGAAGTCGGCGCCGAGGCAGTGGCCGATGCCGGCTGCACCCGCGATGAGGTGAGGATCCTTCTCGTTCTCGACCGCCTTGCCGCGCGGGTACATCCACAGCACCACGACCAGCCCGGCTGCGTGAGCGTCTGCAATGAGCTGGCCCGCCTCGGTCATCATCGACGACTCGTACTCTGAGGCCGCATATACCGTGTAGCCGATCGCCACCACGTTCACGCCGTTGTCGCGCATGTCGAGGACAGCCGTGATGTCGTAGAGCTGCGGGCTGTAGGGGTCGTCCTGCTTCGTCTTCACGAGATGCGTCTTCGAGTTCATCTTGACGAGGTAGTTGATGTCCGGATAGTCCGCCGCATACCGCGCAATCAGACCGCGCTGCCCGGCAAGTACGCCACACACACCCTGCGAACCGATGCGGAACAGGTGCTCTGGGTTCGCGTCGTCGGCTGCGATGCCCTCGCCGAAGAAGTCGTCGTTCATGTGCTCGATCTTCTGGTCGCAGGCAAAGAGCATCAGCCGGCCCGAACCGCGGGTGGCGGCCATGTAGCTGTCGATGTAGGTCTCGCGAGACTCTGCGGGCACGTCTGCGGGAACGCGAACTTGGTCGCGCGTGATGTTCGGCATGGGACTCCTCCTCGTTCACCTCGATGAGCGGTTCCGACATGTGTGCCGACGCCCCTGCGAAAGACCCCCTTGTCGGCACGACGGGTCCGACACGTTAGGTTAGGCCAACACGGGTTCTTTTTCTACCCGAGCCGCACGTCGTCCACGGCAAGCGGGCGACGCATGACACGATGCGGGGTGCCCGTGCGGGGCGAGAGGAACTCCTCACCTTCCGCAGCGAAGCCGAGCTTCTCGTAGAAACCTATCGCATGCGTGCGTGCATGGAGGCTGATCTCGGTGCGCCCTTTGCGGACGGCCAGGCTCGCGAGTTCTCGCATGAGTGCGCTCGCCATGCCGAGCCCGCGACGGTCCTCTCCGACGCATACCTGATAGACCTGGCTGTCGCCCCCTTCGAGATGGATGCGAGCGTAGCCCACGACCCGTTCGTCTTCGAAGGCCGCGATGTGCACGTAGCGCCGGCCATCGGAATCCTCTATCAGAGACCTGGGCAGACCGAGGTGGGCGTAGAGCATCTCGTAGCGCAGCTCGGCGGCCTGGGCGTACTCCGGCGTACCCGGTTCGATGTAGCGCAACTCCCACTCAGCGCCGGACTCTGCAGCCGACACGCGTCTACCCCCGAAAGCGGTTGGTCACCGGCATGCGCCGATCCTTGCCGAAGGCCTTCGGCGTGATCTTGATTCCCAGCGGCCCCTGGCGACGCTTGTACTCGGCCGCGTCCACCATTCCCGCGACGCGTTCCACGACATCCCTGTCGAACCCGAGGGCCTCGATCTCTCCGATCGAGCGGTCGCCTTCTACGTAGTGGCCCAGGATCCCGTCTAGCACGTCGTAGGGAGGCAGCGTGTCCTGGTCTGTCTGGTCGGGGCGCAACTCCGCGCTCGGGGCCTTGGTCAAGATGGACTCCGGAATCACCTGCCCGCCGGGCTGCGCGTTGCGCCAGCGCGCGAGTTCGTAGACGCGCGTCTTGAACACATCCTTGATGGGCGCGAAACCTCCCACCATGTCGCCGTACAGCGTCGAGTAGCCGACGGAGAGCTCGCTCTTGTTGCCGGTTGCCAGCACAAGCCAGCCGAACTTGTTCGAGAGAGCCATCAGCAGAGTGCCACGCACTCTGGCCTGCAGGTTCTCCTCGGTGACATCAGCCTCGGCACCATCGAACGTGGGTGCCAGCGTGTCCAGGAGCGACTGGAACGGTCCTTCCACGGGAAGCTCGATCGTCTCTATCCCGAGGCTTGTGGCCAGCGCTTTGGAATCGTCCACACTGCCCGCCGAAGAGTACCTGCTCGGCATGAGCGCGCCATGTACGTGTTCGGGACCCAGGGCATCAGTTGCGACGGTTGCCACGAGCGCGGAGTCGATGCCCCCCGACAGGCCAAGCGCGACATCGGAGAAGCCGTTCTTGCGCACGTAGTCCCCAAGGCCGACCACGAGGGCCCGGTAGACCTCTTCGTCGGGCCCGGGTACACGGGTAATCTGCTCGGCAGCGCCCGGCTTGCCCTCCGGCGCGAAGTCGACGAGAAGTAGGTCCTCCTCGAACGCGGCTGCGCGTGCCACTACGTCTCCGGTTGGCGAGACCACTAGCGAGCGACCGTCGAAGACGAGTTCGTCTTGCCCGCCGACGAGGTTGCAGTACGCAAGCCAAACACCGTTGTCTCGCGCGCGCGAACGCAGCAGCTCTTCCCGCTCCTCTCCCTTTCCTGCGTGGAATGGCGACGCGGAGACGTTGAAGATCACGCTGGCTCCCTCTCCGGCGACCTGTTCGACGATCTCCGCGGCCCAGATGTCTTCGCACACCGTCGCGGCGAACATCGTGCCGCCGAGTTCTATCAGACCCGGGTCTTCGCCGGGCAGGAAATAGCGCCGCTCGTCGAAGACGCCGTAGTTCGGCAGACGTCGCTTGTGGTAGATGCGAAGCACTCGGTTGTTGCCGCACATGGCGACTGCGTTGTAGAGGTTCTTGCCTATCCGGTCCACGAATCCGACGAGCGCTACGCTCCCGCAGGCGGCCGCAACCTGCTCCAGCGCCTCGAGATTCGCATCGACGAAATGGGGCTTCGCGAGCAAGTCTTCGGGAGGATAGCCCGTGATCGTCAGTTCCGGCAGGAGCGTGAAGTCAGCCGTCGCCGCACTCGCCTCCTGGAGAGCGCCGAGTATCTTGGCGACGTTTCCCTGGATGTCGCCGACGGTCGTGTCGATCTGGGCGAGCGCGACTCGCATCGTGCCACCTCTCGGTATGCAGACGTCATCGGGAAGCATAGCACTCAACGGCTTGAGGCGATACCCCGGTGGGTATCCTAAATGTGAGCGTGGGATGTAGTTTGCACCTGGAATGTACTGACACCTTCACCTGCGCAAATGCTGGGTATATAGACACTTGGGACAAGAGACGACGGCCCGGCAATCGGCCGTCAAGAAAGCAGCAAGGAGGTGAAACTCGATGGCATCGATCGTCAGATGGAATCCGTTCCACGATCTAGTGAGTCTTCAGCGCGATGTGGACCGTCTCTTCACGGACGTCGGCTTCATCCGGTCACCGCTGGTGGCAGAGAGGCTACCCATGCGTAGCGCGCCCACGATGGACGTGTTCACGCGTGGAGAGGATCTCGTGCTCAAAGCCGAGCTTCCAGGCATCCGTGCCGAGGACGTAGACATCTCGGTCACCGATGACGTCCTCACGCTCAAGGCAGATCGCCATGAGGAGAAGGAGGTCAAGGAGGACGACTACCTGTTCAGGGAGACGTCCTGGGGCACCCTGGAGCGCAGCATGCGGCTGCCCTCTGCCGCCGAGGTCGACAAGATCCATGCGGTCTACGAAGACGGCATCCTCGAGATCACCGTCCCGAAGGGCGCACCCGAGATCGGGCGCACCCGCAAGATCGCGATCGAGGCGCACGGCGCTGCGAGGGAGGTTCCCTCGGAGCATCACTAGCAACAACGGAGTCCCTAGCGAGCGGGAGGCCCGGGCGGCGGTCGGCTTCGGGCCTTTCACTTGCACCGGTTGCCTGTCTCAGCCGGTCGAGTGGACTGCATCCGCTAGCGCGCGAACGAAAATCGCCATCTCCTCGAGGTCGTGCTGGCGCTTCACGATCGCGCTGCCGACTATGACGCCGTCCGCGATCCCGGCTATCGCCTCGGCCTGCTTGGGGGTGCTCACACCGAACCCGACGGCGACGGGCAACGTGGTGAAGGCGCGGACTCTCCCGACGAGCGCTTCGATCTCGTCCGACAGTTCCGAGCGCTCCCCTGTCACACCCGTCGTGGACACGGCGTAGACGAAGCCGGACGACATTTCACCTGCCTTGGAGAGCCTCTCGGGCGTGGAGGTCGGGGCCACCAGGAATACCGTGTCCAGGTGGCGGGGACGAGCCACGCACAGCCACTCCTCGGCAACATCCGGCGGCATGTCCGGTATGATCACTCCGCCCACTCCCCCAGCACGCATGCGCTCTGCGATCACTTCGGGTCCCAGGCGCAGAATCGGGTTCAGGTATGTCATCAGCGCGACTGGAGGTGGCTCGTCGAGCCCGGGGTCCGCCACGAACTGCGCAGCCAATTCGATTGCCTCGGTCAGGCCAAACCCGTCGTTCGCGCGCATGGACTCGTTTGCAGCCCTAACGATCACCGGCCCGTCGGCGAGTGCGTCGCTGTAGGGCACTCCCACCTCGATCAGATCGGCTCCGGCTGCGGCGACCTCCCGCAGCGCTTCCAGCGAGCGCCCTCGATCCGGGTATCCGGCCATCAGATACACGACGAGAGCCGGATGCCCGTGCGCAAAGGCTCGCGACAGACCGGGTGTGTCCGATCGAGAAGGCCCTCGTCTCGCAGCAGAGCGATCGTCATCGGCGCTACTCACCGATGCCCGCCTCCCTAACGACATCGACATCCTTGTCTCCTCGGCCGGAAACGGTGAGGAGCACGATTGCGTCGGGACCCAGCTCTTCGGCAAGCTGCGGCAGAAGCGCCAGCGCGTGTGCCGATTCGATAGCCGGGATGATGCCCTCCGTGCGGCAAAGCTGCTCGAAGGCGACGAGCGCCTCGTCGTCGGTGACGGGGACGTAGCGGACCAAGCCTTCGTCGTGAAGGTACGCGTGCTCCGGCCCGATTCCGGGGTAGTCGAGACCGGCGGATATCGAATACGCCTCCAGCGGGTTGCCCCGCTCGTCCTGCAGCAAGTACGAGAAGAACCCGTGCATCACGCCGGGATCGCCCAGGGCTATGGAAGCCCCCGTCTCGGAAGTGTCCAGACCCTTGCCCGCCGCCTCGGCGCCGACCAGCAGCGGCAGATCCTCTGCGGACGAAGCGAGAAGGAAGGGATAGAACGTACCGATCGCGTTCGAGCCGCCGCCGACACAGGCCACGATCGCGTCGGGGCGAACGCCCCTTTCGGCCAGCTGAACGATCGCCTCGTCGCCGATGACGCGCTGAAACTCGCGGACGATGGTCGGATACGGGTGCGGCCCGAGTGCCGAGCCGAGCACGTAGAACGTGTCGCGGACGCGCTCCACCCAGTGCCTCATCGCCGCGGTGACCGCGTCGGCGAGCGTGCCTGTGCCCTCGTCAACGGGTATGACTTCGGCACCCAGGAGTCGCATCTTGTAGACGTTGAGCGCCTGCCTTCGTATGTCCTCGACACCCATGAAGACGGCGCATTCCTGACCGAGTAGTGCCGCAGCCGTCGCCGTGGCGACGCCATGCTGCCCGGCACCGGTCTCCGCGATGACGCGCTTCTTGCCCATGCGCCTCGCCAGCAAGCACTGGCCGATGGTGTTGTTGATCTTGTGCGCGCCCGTGTGGTTGAGATCCTCGCGCTTGAGATACACGGCGCCTAGTCGGACCGCCTCGGCAAGCCGATCAGCACGATAGAGAGGTGACGGCCTCCCCACGTAGTCACGCAGAAGCGTCTCGTACTCTTCGGCGAACGCAGGGTCGGTCTGGGACTTCGCGAATGCCGCCTCCAACTCCTGGAGCGCGGGTACGACGGTCTCCGGTACGTATGCGCCACCATAGGGGCCGAAGAATCCGCGCGAATCCGCGCCGCGGTAGCTGCTCTCGCGCGCCTGCTCGCTCACCTCGACCCCTCGCCATCTGCAGCTCGAACCGCTGCGACGAAAGCGGCCATCCTGTGCGCGTCTTTGTGACCCGGCCGTTCCTCCACGCCGGACGAGACGTCCACGGCGAAGGGGTGCACCATGCTAATGGCCACCCCCACGTTCACCGGGTCCAAACCCCCTGCGAGCACGGTTGGAGCCCATTCCGGGAGTTCGGCGATTGTTCGCCAAGAAAACGTCTTGCCAGTTCCACCGTGCCTTTGCGGGTCGAGCTTGTCGAGAAGCACCGCGGACGCCTGCCCCCGGAAGGGCTCCAGCGCTTCTATATCAAACTCCGTGCCGACCCGAACGGTCTTTATGACCGGTGCAGGAGCTTTCCCACACTGAGCAGGGGTTTCGCTTCCATGGAACTGAACCGCAGAGAGTCCGGCGCCGCGCACCGCAGCCTCGACGAACTCGCTGGGCGCATCCACGAACACGCCGACCCTAGCCACGAACGGCGGCACCTGGGCAAGTATGTCTGCGGCCTCGTCGATCCCGACCTGCCGAGGCGACTCGGCGAAAACGACACCCACGGCGTCCGCGCCTGCCCCGACTGCCGCCATCGCGTCTCGGCGACTGGTGAGCCCGCATATCTTGATGCGAGTGCGTGGCATTAAGTCCCTTTCGAGCAAAGGGTCCGCCCGACGGGCAGACGGGCGGACCCTCTTGCAGCGTCCCTAGTCCTCCTCGACGTGCGTGCCGGACGCGAAATCGTAGTCGATCAGCGTTCCGGCGTTGTACGCCTCGTATGCGGACAGGTCGAAGTGACCGTGACCGGAAAGGTTGAAGAGCACCGTCTTGTCCTCGCCCGCGTCCTTGGCTGCGAGAGCCTCGTCGATCGCAACGCGGATCGCGTGCGAAGACTCCGGTGCGGGCAGGATGCCTTCGGCGCGTGCGAACTGAACGGCCGCCTCAAAGCACGCCACCTGGTGCACGGCAACGGCCTCGATCTCGTCGTTGTGCACGAGGTTGCACAGCGTCGGGGCGTCGGCGTGGTAGCGCAAGCCACCTGCGTGGATGCCCGCCGGGACGAAGTCGTGACCGAGCGTGTACATCAGCATCTGCGGCGTCATCTTGGCCTCGTCGCCCCAGTCGTAACGGTAGTCGCCGGCGGTAAGCGTCGGGCATGCTTTCGGCTCGACTGCGACCAGTCTTGCGTTCGAGAGGCCCTGCTTGCGGCGGTAGTAGTACGGATACGAGATTCCAGCGAAGTTGGAGCCGCCTCCAACGCAGCCGATGACGACGTCCGGCTCGGCTTCGGCCATCTCCATCTGCAGGATAGCCTCCTGGCCGACAATCGTCT
The DNA here is from genome assembly GCA_029858605.1 of Coriobacteriia bacterium. GTDB lineage: Bacteria > Actinomycetota > Coriobacteriia > Anaerosomatales > JAENZW01 > JAENZW01. The sequence continues at coordinate 15,810 of JAOUET010000010.1, forward strand.
GGTGCAAGCACACGTGGTTCAGAACCGACCCGAGCGAGTAGTGCATGTCTTCGTTGGTTGCCGCGACTTCGACCGCTTCGGAGATCGCTATGCCGAGCGAGCCGGTTGAGTCGGGATCCCTCTCGAGCACGTGACGACCTGCGTTCGTGAGGTTCGACGGCGAAGCGTGAACCGTCGCGCCATACGTCTCCATGAGAATGCGACGGTACGGCTTCTGGTTGAAGCTGACCTTGACCATGAATACTTCGATTTCGATGCCGAAGAGAGCACCGGCGATCGCAAGCGCCGAGCCCCACTGACCGGCGCCGGTCTCGGTCGAGATCTTGTTGATGCCTTCCTGTTTGTTGAAGTACGCCTGGGCGATCGCGGTGTTCGGTTTGTGCGAACCCGCCGGGCTGACGCCTTCGTACTTGTAGAAGATCTTCACGCCCTCCGGAAGACCCAGGTTCTTCTCGAGCTGGCGGGCGCGCTGCAGGGGCGAAGGACGATAGGTCTTGTACACGTCGATGATGGCTCCGGGGATGTCGATGTATCGATCCGTCGACACCTCCTGCTTGATCAACTCCATCGGGAACAGGGGCGCGAGCGCCTCAGGACCGATCGGATTGCCGTCGGGTCCCAGAGGCGGATCGAGCGGCGTGGGCAGGTCCGGCAGCACGTTGTACCAGGCTGTCGGCATGTCCCTCTCATCGAGCACGAACCGTGTCCTTTCTGGCATGTGAACCTCCTCCTAACTGTTGGTCTGTCTTCAAGATCCAATGCCTGAACGGGTTGCGGCGCTACCTTTCGCTACACCCGTCAACTCCTCGAGCACCTCTTCCGGGAACGGCGAGCGCATCAGCGTCTCGCCAACCAGCACGGCGTCGGCACCTGCTTCTGCCGCAGCCTCGACGTCCGCTCGCTCCCTCACGCCACTCGCCGCAACGACGATGACGCCCGCCGCAGCCGCCTCGGCTATCACTTCGAGAGCACGCTTCTTGTCCACTTCGAGCGAGCGCAGATCGCGGCTGTTCACGCCGATCACGGTCGCACCCGAACCAAGCGCGGTATGCAGCTCGTTCGGGTCCGTCACTTCGACGAGCGGCGTGAGCCCCAGCGTCGCAGCCGTATCGGAGTATTCGCCCACGAGTTGGCCCAGCACGCTCACCATGAGTAGTACCGCGTCTGCGCCATGTCCTCGTGCCACGAACAGCTGCACCGGATCGACCACGAAGTCCTTGTCTAGAACCGGTACCTCCACTGCGTCAGCAACGTCGGATAGGTCGGCGTATGATCCGCCGAAGAACCTCGGCTCGGTGAGAACCGAGATAGCCGCCGCTCCCCCGTCCTGGTAGTGCAGCGCCTGCTTGGACGCCTCGCAGTCGAGGGCTATCGGACCGGCCGAAGGGGAACTCTTCTTCACTTCGGCGATCACAGCCACGTCGTCTCGGTCTCGCAGCGCAGCCGCGAAATCGAGCGGCGCCCTGGCGCAGCAGGCAAGACGTTCGCGATCGGCAGGTGCGAGCTCGCCGTACTCGGCAAAGACCGCATCTCGGCGCGTTACGAGAACGCTGTCGAGAAAGTCGGCGCTCATGCGTCCTCCTGATCCTTTGCCGCGCGTGCCCGAGCTTCTTCGCCAAGACGCTGGGAAACGGTCACCAGCGCTTCCAGAACCGACAGGGCGCGGCCCGTGTCGATCGACTCCCGCGCTCGCACTACGCCGTCCGCCAGATCATCCGCTTCGCCCGCGGCTACAAGAGCCGCCGCACAGTTCAGCAGGACCACGTCCCGCTTCGGGCCGTGTTCGCCACCCAGGACTGCGCGCACGAACTCGGCGTTCGCCGCAGCGTCTCCGCCGGCGATGTCGGCAAGCGTGCTGCGCGCTATGCCAACCGATTCCGGGGTTATCTCGTAGGCACTCACGGCGCCACTGTCGCCGTCGAACTCCGCGACGACCGTCGGCCCGCTTGCAGAGACCTCGTCCATGCCGGGATGTCCGTGTACCACGAGTACCCGCTCGGCTCCGAGGCGTCCGGCGACCTCGGCGATCACCGGTGCCAGACGAGAGTCGTACACGCCGAGCAGCTGCCGCTGCGCACCGGCGGGGTTCGTCAGCGGGCCGAGGATGTTGAAGACCGTGCGGATCCCGATCTCGCGTCGCGGCCCGATCGCATGTCTCATACTCGCGTGCAGCGACGGAGCGAAGAGAAACCCCACGCCGCACTCGTCGATGCAGCGAGCCATGTCCGCGGGTCCGAGCGTCACGTCGACGCCGAGCGCCTCCAGCACGTCGGCCGAGCCCGCGCTGGATGACACCGCACGGTTGCCGTGCTTCGCGACCGCGACACCTGCACCTGCGACCACGAACGCTGTCGTCGTCGAGATGTTGAACGTGTGGAGCCCGTCGCCTCCCGTACCGCAGGTGTCCACATAGCGCGCGACCGCAGGACGCACGGGTGTGGCTCGCTCGCGCATAGCGCGGGCGAATCCCACGATCTCGTCGATCGTCTCACCCTTCATGCGCATCCCCACGATGAGCGCCGAGATCTGCGCCGGCGTCGCCTCGCCGTCCATCACGATACCCATCACGGTGCGGGCTTCCTCTTCGGAAAGGGAAGCGTTCGAGGCAACGCGGGATATCGCCGCCCCGATCGTCGTGACCTCCGCCGAAGAGGCGCTCGCCTTCTCGGATCCTCCCGCCGCAGCCACGGCGACGGGTGCGTCCACGGACCCGCGACCTAGTGGGACCTCTTCGGCCACATCGAGGAAGTTGGCGAGGACCTTCGTGCCCTCCGGAGTCAGAACGCTCTCCGGATGGAACTGCACGCCGAAGACCGGGAACTCCTTGTGGCGCACGGCCATGACGATACCGTCGGACGTACGCGCCTGCACTTCGAGCGACTCGGGAACGGAGTCGGACTCGACGCACAGGGAGTGGTAGCGCGTGGCCGTGAATGGGCTCGGCACGCCCTGGAAGAGGTCGGTGCCGTCGTGGATGATGTCGTCGGTCTTCCCGTGGACGGGCTTCGGCGCTCGGCACACCACACCACCGAAGACCTCGGCTATCACCTGGTGCCCGAGGCACACGCCGAGCACAGGGATCTTGGCGTCGATGGCGGCACGCACGACGTCGGCCGACACGCCCGCGTCCGCGGGCGTCCCGGGACCGGGTGAGATGACGATTCCGGCCGGCTTCGCGGCGATCGCCTCGTCGGCCGTGACTTCATCGTTGCGACGCACTTCGATCTCGGCACCCAGTGCCGCGAGGATCTGAACGAGGTTGTACGTGAAGCTGTCGTAGTTGTCGATGACTAGGATCATGCCGTCGTCACCTCACTCGGAGAGTGCATACCCGCGGCGAGTTCGAGGGCGCGGTGCAAGGCCCGGGCTTTGTGCAGGCACTCCTGGTGCTCGCGCTCGGGGTCCGAATCCGCCACGATGCCGGCGCCGGACTGGATGTAGGCGCGTCCGTCCGCCAGGACGAAGGTGCGGATCGTGATGCACATGTCCATCGCCCCATCCAGGCCGAAGTAGCCGACCGTCCCCGCGTACGGACCGCGCGCGAAGGGCTCCAGGTCGCGGATGATCTCCATCGCCCGGACCTTCGGCGCACCCGAGACCGTACCAGCCGGGAACGTAGCTTCGAGCGCGTCGACCGAGTCCTTGTCTTCGGCCATCGTGCCAGTGACGTTGCTCACGATGTGCATGACGTGGGAGTAGTATTCGACCTCCATCAGCTCGTCGACGGCGACCGTCCCTGGAACGGACACGCGACCGAGGTCGTTGCGCCCCAGATCGACCAGCATCACGTGTTCGGCGCGCTCCTTCTCGTCGGCCAGCAGATCCGCCCGCAGTCGGCCGTCCTCACCCGCGTCCACGCCTCGTGGCCTGGTCCCCGCAAGGGGTCGCGTGAGCACTTGATCGCCCTCGACTCTAACTAGAGGCTCCGGACTCGAGCCGACGAGGGTGACGTCGCGCGTTCGCAGGTAGAACATGTACGGGCTGGGGTTGACCGCCCGCAGAACGCGGTACAGATCGAGACCGTCGCCCTCGTAGGGCGCGCTGAAGCGCTGCGAAAGGACGACCTGGAAGATGTCGCCCGCCGCGATGTGCTCCTTTGCGCGTTCAACGGCACCGATGAAGTCATCTTTCTTGGTGTGAGTAGTGAGCGGTACGTCACGCGTCACGCCGACGTCGCCTAGCTCGGCGCCCCGCGGACCCTCATCGATCTTGCGCAGGTAGGCGTCGATGCGTCCCAGAGCGCGATCGTAGGCGGCGCCAGGGGCTCCCCCGGGTCGCACCGGAGCGATCACCTGCATCACGCGGCGAGCGTGGTCGAACGCAACCACAACGTCGGCCAGCATGAATACCATATCGGGCACGCCGAGATCTTCGTTCTCGTGGCGCGGGACCTTCTCGAACGCGGTCGCCGCCTCGTAGCCGACGTAGCCTACTGCGCCGCCCACGAACAGCGGAAGCGCGGGAACGCGGGCGACCTTCCCCGCCCCGAGACGGCGCTGCACGACCCTCAACGGGTCGTCGGCGTGCTCTCCCGAGACTCCACCGTTCTCGACCACGACCTCGTTCCCGCGTGCCGAGACGACTTCGCGCTCGCCCACACCCAGGAAGCTGTACCGCCCGAGACGCTCCCCACCGACCACGCTTTCCAGCAGAAACGCGTGCTCGGCCCCCTCGGCCAATGCCATGAAAGCCGAGATCGGCGTAGCGAGGTCCGCATACACCTCGCGCGCCACCGGGACCACGTCGTGGTCCTCGGCCAGCTTCACGAACACATCCCTGCTCGGTACGATCATGCTTCACTCCCAGCGCCGGTACCCTCGTGCCGAAGAGGTCCCGGACAACACCCCGAGAAAACACAAAGACCCCCCGTCCTCAAGGGACGAGAGGTCATCTCGCGGTGCCACCCTTATTGGCCCGGCTTGAGCCGGGCCCACTCGGTCCTGAGATACGGGATCCTTCGGCTCAACGCCTCCGTCTCCGATACCCGGCCCCTTGTATCGGTGGGGATCCGCCACGACTAGTCGACGCATGCGCGCCTTTGTCCTGGAGCCTCGAGGGTCCATTCCCGCCGGACGCTCATGCCGGGTTTCCACCATCCCCGACTCTCTAGGCTTCGCGTTCCGGAGTACTACTCCCCGTCTTCAGCACGTATTCGATTGCGATGGACTATAGCACCGCCCGCAGCAAGGGTGCAAGACGCGCCGATCTTCGTTCGCGGACCAACGTGCGAGACACCTCAGTTTGTGCACCGATTCACAAACTATTGTCAGCGATTGGCACCCTTTATGCTCGGCAAATACGATTGTCGTTCACATCTTGACGATGTTCTTAATCGCAATTAGCATGCGATTCGGAGGTAGCGCAGTGGTCCACAAGGAAGTCTGTCCGAACTGCAGGGGCAACAAGTGGGTCACCATTCAGGCCCCTGATGGTCGCAGGAAGCCCTTGCCTTGCCCGCACTGCAGCGGCAACGGGTACCGTGTCCGCGTGTCGAACACGCAGTCCGATCTGAGCCGATAGGCGGCACGTTCGAACCCGACCGTGAACGTGCGCGACCCGACTCCGGCGCCCGCCTCCGACCCCCTCCAGGCCGGCTACCTGTTGCGCGACCGTCCTCCCACGAGCCAGCCGACGGCACCTCCGGAAAGGCCCGCTGACGCTCCGATCATCAGCGTGAGGACTATCGACAGGCCGAGCGGACGTCCCGGGTCGGCTGGAGTCAGGCTGTTTGCCAGGCCTGCGACAAGCACCGCGCCAACCGCGAAAGCCAACCCTACGATCACGCCCAACCGCCTCCTGCCGACAACAACCGATGAGACGAACGCTCCAGCCGCAACCGTGGCGATAAGCATGTTCTCGGCACGCATGACCTTGCGAACGTAGGTCTCCCACTCGGGGCCCACGGGTTGT
>JAOUET010000134.1 GCA_029858605.1 Coriobacteriia bacterium
TCCGGGCTGATCGGCTTCGTCGGCCTGATGCCGCCGCACATGGTGCGGCTCGTGCTCGGGCCGGACCATCGAGCACTCGTGCCGGCCTCTATTCTCGGAGGGGCGACGCTGATGGTGCTGGCCGACCTGATCGCGCGCACGGTACTTGCCCCCGTCGAGATTCCTGTCGGTATCGTGACCGCGCTTTCGGGTGGACCGTTCTTCGTGTGGCTCCTCGTGCGAGGGGAGGCCCGCTCGTGAGCCGTCATGATGTTCGCGACGTCGGCCCGACTGGTGACGCGCCTGCCGTCGAGGCCGCTTCGGCGGCAGGAATCGCCTTCGAGAGCGCCGATGTCGGCTATGGCGACGATTCGGTCGTGTCGGGGGTTGACCTCTCCGTTGGCCGAGGGGAGTTCGTCGGTCTCGTTGGGCCGAACGGTGCCGGCAAGTCCACGCTGCTCCGCGCGTTGACCGGCACCGCTCGGGTCCTCGGCGGTCGAGTGCTCCTGGCCGGGCAGGACACCCGGACACTGGCGGCCAGATACCGGGCACGAATCCTGGGAGTCGTGCCGCAGACGCTGCCGGAACCCTTCGCGTTCAGTGCCGAAGAGTTCGTCCAGATGGGACGCTATCCGCACCTGGGTCGTATGCAGCAGTTCTCGGACGCGGACGGTGCCGTGGTTGGCGAAGTGATGGATGTCACCGACACTGCACGTCTTGCGGGCGATCGCGTCGATCGAATGTCTGGAGGTGACCTCCAGCGCCTGACACTCGCACAGGCGCTCGCGCAACAGCCGACGGTACTGCTTCTTGATGAGCCGGTGAGCCATCTCGACCTGAACCACAGACTGCAGATCCTAGAACTCGTGAGAGGTCTTGTGGATGCCGGTATGGCGGTGCTGGCAGTGTTCCACGAGCTAGAACTAGCCGCGCGCTACAGCGATAGGCTCGCGATCGTTTCGTCGGGAGGAGTGCCCCTCGTCGGCAAGCCTGCCGACGTGCTCACCCCCTCGACGCTGCGCGAAGTGTTCGCCGTGCGGGCCGTGATAGGTACCGACCCGGTCACGGGCACCGTCGCTGTGACTCCCGTGCTGCGCGAGCAAGTAGCCATCGCGACATCGGGCCCGACGGTCCTCGTCATCGGTGGCTCCGGAGCAGCCTCTCGGCTCATGCACGATCTCGCTCTTGCGGGCTTCAGGTTACACGCCGGCGCGCTGAACCGCGGTGACGTCGATTACTCGGTCGCCGAAGCGCTAGGCGCCGATGTCGTGGAATTGCCGGCCTTCGGTGAGGTCGACGCCGTTGCAGAGGAACGCGTCGCGGCAGCCGCCGGCGAGGCCGACATCTGCGTCGTCGCGGGGGTTCCGTTCGGGCGGGCTAACCTGGGCAACCTTCGGGCGTTGGAGGCCTCAGACGCGCCAAAGGTGCTCGTGGGCTCCATGACGTCGGAGCGCGACTTCACGCACGGCGAGGCTGCCGCGGTCTGGGAGACTCTTGTTGCGCGTGGCGCGATCCAGGTCGGTAGCGACGAGGAGGCGCTAGTCAAGGTCGAGTGTCTCGGGCCATGAGGCGTTGCGCAGGTTCGCACTGCGTCGCCCACTGGCAGCCGTCGCACGCCTGTGCGCGCCACTGCCGAAGGACTCTTGCGACCTGGGCGCGGACCTGCTCGTAGTCCACGCGTTGTCCCGTGTCGACCTGAAGCAACTCCACCGCGAGTTTGTCGAGCGCGCGAATCGATTGCTCTCCGCCGGGTTCGAGAGTGCACTCACCCTCCGCGCCGAGGTGGTGACAACGAGCGCAAACGTCGTCGGGTCCCGCCTCGAGTACGGCACCTTCGTGCTGGAAACCGTCCAACACGCGACGGAGGTTGTCGACGAATTCCTCGGAGTAGCCGCTTCCCTCGAAGAACTGCAGGCAAACGAGATGGTGTCCGCGCAGCCCTACGTAGCCTAGGCGCATGTCGCTGGTAGCGGCATCATGCAGGGTCGGTCCTGGGCCACGCATGTCACCGGTATGTCGAGGCCGACGGAGCTGATGCTCGCCGAAAGCGAGCCGGAGACGATCTCGGACCGGTTGTTGGTGCGCGACACGTGCAATCCTGCTACCGCCTGTAGACCGTCGTGTGCGAGTTGGAGCAAGGCCTCGCTCGCCGCCGTATTCGACAGATGGCCGAAAGACGACGAGATCCGGCGCTTCAGGAAGTGGGGGTAGGGACCGTTCGCCAGCATGGTCTCGTCGTGGTTGTGTTCGATGCCGAGGAAGGTGCAGCCCGTCAGCGCTTCGGCGGCCTCCGGAGTGAACTCGCCGGTGTCCGTCACCAGGCCGAACGAATCGCCGGTCGCGGCATCGAATCGGAAGCCGATAGGGTCTGCAGCGTCATGCGACGTGCGGAACGCTCGCACTCGCAGACCGGCGATCGACGTCTCTTCTCCCGCTTCCAGTCCGCGGACGTCTTCGATTAGGTAGTCGAGCCGCCCTGCGCGGCGGGTACCACTGCTGGCGAATACGGGCACGTTCAGCCTCTTCGCCAAGATGCGAACGCCCGCAGTGTGATCCGTGTGCTCGTGGGTGATCAGAATCGCGCGTATCTCCTCGGCAGGCACGTCGTGCAAGGAGAGTCTCCTCAGCGTCTCCTTTGCCGAGAAACCGCAGTCTACGAGCACGCTTCCGGAGTCACCGGACACGAGCGTGGCGTTGCCCGAAGACCCGGATCCGAGGAAGAGAAGTCTGAGAGAGTGCGTTCTGCGGGAGTCACGAGGCATGGTGCGATTGTACCCTACTCGTTTCTTGCGCCTTGCGGCTGTGGAACATACTCGAGTATCACTCGCAAACGCAGTTCGAATCGACACATCAGGAGGGTATTGGTCATGCCAGTGAAGCTGTACGCGCTTTCGACTTGCCCCTACTGCCGGATGACGCGAAAGTACCTGGACGAATCGGGGATCGAGTACGACGTTACCGAAGTCGACCTCCTCGAGGGGCAGGACCGGGATGACGTAGTTGCCGAAGTCAGGCGCGTCTCGGGCGGAGCGTCGTTCCCTGTCGTGATCATCGGCGAAGAAGTGATCGTCGGCTTCAACAAGAAGCGCATCAAGGAGTTGCTGGACCTGTGAGCGACGTCCAGTCGCGAGGAAGGCGCCTCTTCGGCCCCGGGACCACTGTTGCGGACCTCAAGGCCTACATGGCGCCATTCGTCGACCGGCTCGGATACAAGTTCAACACCGAGGAAGCGTTCGTCGAGGAGGTTCTCGAGAGCGAGCTGGAGATCCTGGAGGAAACGGGCGACATCTACTGCCCGTGCCGTGCTCGGACCGGTGACGCCAAAGAGGATGCCAAGATCGTCTGCCCTTGCATCCCGTTCTTCCGCGATCAGTTCGCGGGACTCAAGAAGTGCTGGTGCGGCCTCTTCATCCTTGAGGAAATAGAGGATGGGGGCGAACTTCTCGGAGTGATGGAGGAGCCACAGGGTGACGTGGAGGTCCCCGCCTTCTTGGCCCGAGACGTGGCACCGGGCCAGATTCGGCACGTCAAGATAGGCAAGCGAGACGTCGCGGTGGCAAACGTGGACGGCGACTTCTTTGCGCTTTCCAACGTGTGCCGACACGCCTTCGGACCGTTGGGCGAAGGCTTTATGGACGAACACGTGGTCATGTGCCCGTGGCACGGGTGGCGCTACGACGTGCGCGACGGCACGACCGACCACCCGAACGCGGACGTGCGCACGTACGACGTCGTCGTGCGTGACGGAGCGGTCTTCGTAGTGGTCGGCGCGCGTGCCGGCTAGGAATCCCGGGCTAGCTCCCCCGGCTACTCCGCGTTCCCGAGAGGTGTGTATCCTCGGGCGTGCGCCAGCGCGTCGAGTTCGAGCGTGGCGACATCTTCCACTCGCGGTATGGCAGCTAGTCCGAGATCGCGTTCGAATGCCACCTTGATGTAGCCCTGACAGTCCTCGCATGCGTGCACGCGATGTCCGTGGTCTTCTTCGTTCATCATGTAGTGGAGTTTGGAGTGGTTTCTCGTACCACACCGGGCGCATCGCACGCGGTCGTACTCCCATTCGGCGTCGCAAAGAGAGCACCACAGCACGCGGCGACCTCCCTTGAGTTCACCCTCGTCGAGCACCCTCCCTATAGCTGCCGGCGCACCGCACACCGGACACGAGCCGGAGGACCACGTACGCCAGTCGAACGCCTCCAGTGCTGCGAGTGCCTCGGCGGATCTCCGGCGCAGCAAGGGCGTGAGCGCGGACGCGACCACGAAGCGAACCATTTCCGGTGTGAGCGACCCTTCGGATGCAGCGGACGCCGCCTCGGACGCGTCGGCCACGAAGGCGTCGACGTCCTCGAGAGCGGCATCGAGTTGCTCCTGCGTCGCAAGAGTGGCGAAGTCGAGTTCGCGCAGGGCCGCGCCTGCTTCCTCCGGGAGACCGGCTTCGGCAGCGACTACCTCGGCGATGCGATGCGCGGCATCCGCAAATGCTTCGATTTGCATGTTCGGACGGGCGAGCAAGAACAGCGGCTGTCCGGTAGCCAGGCAGTCCTTCGCCTGCTCGGCATCGATGTCGTCGCCCGCGTCGCTGGACTGTGCGATGTCGTCCTGTACTGCCCATACCTTCTCAGCGAAACGCAGTCTTGCCTGCCCGGATTCGTCCATGATTCCGAGGTAGTGCTCGACTGCGCGTGCGAGATCTGTCGTCATGTTTCCCCCCAGGAGCGTCGTGGAACACCCGTACACGGTACAGTAGTCGGTGACTCAATCCAAGTCCGAGTCCCCGCGATGGGGTAAACACTACGCGTGGGGACTGCGCGCGACCGACTGGAATCCTAAAGGGGGAGGAGGCCAGGGATGAGAATGCGTCGCACCGCATGCATCTTTCTGGCGTTTCTCGTTTTGGCTTCTGCGCTTGCTCTATTCGGCTGTACTGACGGAGAGGAGACGCAGGACACCGCTGAGAGCGAGGATGCGTTGCCGCCTCAGGAGGGCCTCGAGGCGGGAGTCGAAGCTCCCGACTTCAGATTGAAGAACCAGGATCAACAGACGGTGGTTCTGGGCGACTACCGCGGTTCCGCCAACGTCATTCTCATCTTCTATCCGCTCGCCTTTACGCCCGTTTGAACGGGCGAACTCTCCGACTACCGGGACAACTACGACCGGTTGCAGGAGATGGATACCGAGGTCTTCGGTATAAGCGTCGACTCATACGCATCAAATGCTGAGT
>JAOUET010000135.1 GCA_029858605.1 Coriobacteriia bacterium
CTGGGGACAGAGGGACTTCGCGGGAGCTTTGAGGGCGTGGTTGGCGCGTCGCGCATCGCGCGTCGCGGCCGTCCTCCGCTGCTTGGGTACGGGCATGGCTACTCCTCTCGCATGCAGCCTGAGCCGCAGAATGATCTTTCACGTGCGTCGTGAACGCACGGTCGCACATGATAGCACAGCTCCAAGTGCGTGTGCACCGACCTAGTCCTCGGGTTCTTGTTGCCCGGAGTCATCGTCGATCATGAGCGTACGCAAGACGTCGAACGGGCTCGCCGAAGCGACGGTTTCGTGGCACCCACACTCAGCGGCATTGAGATCGGCGCCGCAGGACGGGCAGATCCCCTTGCATTCGTCGTCGTGTAGCGGCGCCAAAGGAAGCTCCACTCGAAGAGCCGATTCGACTGCGCGCGACAAGTCGACCTTGCCTGCGGTGATGGGCTCGGCGTCCTCTTCTTCCTCCCAGGTCTCATCGAGCGATTGCACGTAGAGGCCTTGCACATCGCCCCTCACGTGGAGGGTGAACGGCGCCAGGCAACGCGAACAGTCGACCCTGAAGTCGGCGTCAACAGTGCCCGACGCGACGACCCCTTCGCCTGCGTGTGAGACCAGGACGTCGATCGTGGCGGCATCGGCCGGAACGAAAGCAGACTCCCCCATCATGAGCGTTCCGACGGCGACGGTACGTTGCACCGCCACGGACGCGCCGTGTTCGGTGAGCAACTCCCCGACGTCGATTTGAAGAGGTTCCACGGCTACTGTCGCTGCTGGCCGACCTTGCCCTGCAGCCGGTCGCGACCGCGCTGAACGGCCGTGAGCAGCTTGCCCAGATTGACCTCGAGATTCGCGAGCATCTCGTCTGCGTAGTCCTCGGCGCCTAGGCGGATCTCGCGCTCCTTGGAACGGGCGTCGTCGAGTATCGCGGCAGCCTGCTGTTCCGCGAGTTTGACGACCTCCTGCTCGCTCGCAAGTGCCTGCGCGCGCTCCTTGGCCTCCTCGAGAATCCTGTTGGCTTCCCTCTCGGCCTCCTCGAGCATCTCCTGACGCTCCTTGACTATCCAGCGCGCCTGCTTGAGCTCGTCGGGGAACTGAGCGCGAATCTCGTCGATGATCTCATAGACCTTCTCGGGATCGACGAGTTTCGAGCTCGAGAACGGGAGCGAGCGCCCGCCGTCTACAAGCTCCTCGATCCGATCGATGAGGGCCATGATGTCCATGAACGTCCTCCCTTAACGGGACCGTGCCAGCTTCTCTGCAAGGGCTTCGTCTACGTGTTCGGGAACGAGTCCGACCACCGAGCCCCCGTGACTCGCAATCTCTTTGACCGCCGAAGAACTCAAGTACATGTAGTCCGGTATGGCCATTATGAACATCGTCTCGATTCGGCGGTCGAGACGGTAGTTCAACTGGGCCATCTGGAACTCGCGCTCGAAATCCGTGACGGCGCGCAGCCCCTTGATGATGACTGTCGCCTCTACCTCGTGCGCGAAATCCACCAACAGGTTATCAAAAGGACGGACGGACACGTTAGCGAGATGCGAGGTTGCTTTCTCGATCAGGGAAACGCGTTCCTCGGCCGAGAACAGGGGACCGCCGCCCTTGTCCGGACTCAGCGCCACGCCGACCACGAGTTCGTCGAGCAATGCGGCGGCGCGCTCGATGATGTCGAGGTGACCCGAAGTCATCGGATCGTAGGTCCCGGGGCACAGCCCGCGCCTCATCCGTTCTGCCCTCCCGTCCTGTAGACGGCCATGTCGACCTCCGTCGAACCGTAGCGTCTCGAGCCCACCGACTCGAAGCGGAGCGGCCAATCGGCGGCACTCCCGACGGCGTGCTCCCACACGACGACGGCATCCGGAGCCAAGCGCATGTCTTTGCAGAGCGTCTCTATGAGTACCCTGACCTCGAACTTGTTGATTCTATAGGGAGGGTCGAGAAAGAGCAACGTGAATGCCTCCCCGTGCAGCGCACCTCCGCGAACGGCCCTGTCGAGCGTCGTCGGGACGATTGCGCAGGTCTGGGACACCCCAAGCTCGTCGATGTTTCGCCGAAGAGCCTTCAGGGCGGGTGCCGAACGCTCGACGAACGTGGCCGAGAAAGCCCCTCGCGAGATCGCCTCCAGTCCCAGCGCGCCGGAACCGGCGTATGCGTCCAGGACGACGGTGCCTTCACATCCGCCGAGGACGGCGTCGAGGCGGCTGAACAGAGCCTCTCGGACTCGATCGGCAGTTGGCCTCGTGGCGGTACCCGCGGGTGCGTGGACTTGACGCCCGCGGTGTACTCCACCGGTGATCCTCATCCTGCGCTCACCCACTTCCACGTCTTGTCGAAGTGGCGGCGGATTTCCGCAAGCAGCGGTCCATGCTGGGGTTCGGCCAGGTGCGGGTCTTGTGCAACGAGAGTGCGCGCGTCTTGGCGGGCGGCGTCGAGAAGGTCGGCGTCCTCGATGAGGGACGCCAGCCGTAGGGACGGCAGGCCGTGTTGACGCTCCCCGAGCAGTTCGCCCTCGCCCCGCAGAGCGAGATCGTGTTCGGCGAGTTCGAAACCGTCGTGTGTGGCGACGATGGCTTCCATCCGACGCTTCCCCTCTTGAGTTCTGGGGTCGGCGAAGAGAAGGAAGGTTCCGGCATGTTTGCCGCGTCCGACCCTGCCGCGAAGCTGATGGAGCTGAGCAAGACCGAAGCGCTCGGCATCCTCGACCACCATGATCGTGGCGTTCGGCACGTCTATTCCCACCTCGATGACGGTCGTTGAAACGAGGACATCTATCTCACCGGAGCGGAAGGCGTCCATGACGTCGATCTTCTCCGGGGACTTCATTCGGCCAGTGAGAAGACCGACGCGCAGATCCGGGAAGACGTCGCGCTTGAGCCGCTCGGCCTCTTCGACTGCAGCGCGGGCCTCGGTGGCGTCGGAGACGTCTACGAGGGCGCAGACCACGTAGGCTTGGCGACCTTCGCGCACCGCTGACGTGACCGCATCGTAGGCCTTGTTTCGCTGCGACCGGCGCACGATGGACGTCGTGACTTGAGGTGTGTCGACGTGCGGGCGCTCACGCAGATAGGAGGCCTCGAGGTCTCCGTAGAGAGTGAGCGCGAGGCTGCGAGGAATCGGCGTGGCAGTCATGACGAGCATGTCTGCGGCGGGCCCTTTCGATCTCAAACCGAGTCGCTGCGAAACGCCGAAACGGTGTTGCTCGTCGACGATGGCAAGGGTCAGACGCTCGAAATCCACGTCCTTCTCGATGAGGGCGTGCGTCCCAAGAGCGACCGTCGCGGTGCCGTTCGCGATGCGCGCGAGAGCGTCTCGCCGCTCACCGGCGCCAAGGGAGCCGGTGAGTAGAACCCAAGACACCCCCGCATCTTCCAGAACGGGTCCGAGTTTGTGGGCGTACTGCGTCGCGAGCACTTCCGTCGGTGCCATCATGGCCGCCTGAGTCCCTGTGTCGGCAACGGCAGACAGCGCGTGGGCGGCCACCGCGGTCTTGCCCGTTCCCACGTCCCCGAGCAACAGCCGGTTCATCGGTTCGTCGCAAGCCATGTCCGCGAGGATATCGGCGACTGCGTGCTTCTGATCGTTGGTGAGCGCGAACGAGAGCTTCTCGGGGAGACGCGCCAAGATGTCGCCGTCGACGACGTGTTGTACGCCCGTACGATCCTTGGTGACCACGTGCCGATGCATCGCCATGCCCAGTTGGAGGATGAAGAGTTCCTCGTAGGCGAGTCTCGTTCTGGCCGAAGACAGGTCGGCAGCGTCCCGGGGGAAGTGGATGGACTCCAATGCGCGACCGAGCGGATAGAGTGCCCTGCTCTCTCGAACGGATACCGGCATGAAGTCCGGCACGTCGGCGAAGTCCTCGATCGCGTTGGCCACCAGGCGCCGTATCCAGTTGGTGGAGAGTCCCTCCGTTGCGCGGTGCACGGGGAGTATTCGGCCCACGCGATCGGCTTCGTCTGCCGCTCCAAGTTTCTCTACGTATGGGTTCTTGATCTGCTTGAGGCCGTAGTCGATCTCCACAGTACCCGCGAAAGCGATCCGTTCGCCCTGGACGAACCGGTTGGCCATGAACGGTTGATTGAACCAGACTCCGAGCACAACGCCCGTGCCGTCGACTATGGCGACTTCGACTATGGAGAGTCGCGGCCGAGGTCGCTTGACCTTGACGTCGTGAACGCGTCCGACGACGGTAGCGTCTTGACCTGCGACTACTTCGCCGAGCGACGAAACGCTGGTGAGATCCAGGTAGCGGAAGGGATAGTGGCGCAGCAGGTCCTCGACCGAGTCGATTCCCAGACGCGAAAGCGATTCCGCACGAGCCTCGTCGACGAGCCGGACGGCAGTCGCCGGCTCACCCCAGCGCGCGCGCGCAGCGACGCGGTCGAGAGCGTCTTGGGGCACGGTCGCTCCTAGGCAGGAAGGAAGGCACAGCCGACGGCACCGGGGCCCGCATACGTTCCTATGACCGCACCGACGAGGCCGTCGGAGTCCACCGTGAAGTCGGCCCCCGCGTCCTCCAGCGCGCGACGCAGTTCTTCGGAGAGGTCAGGACGACACGCGCTGAGAAACGCGACGCGAAGCCGGTGCTTCTTGGACTCTTCGGCAACGTGCGCCGCAAGCTCGGCCATGGCCTTCTTCAGTCCCTTGACCTTCTTGAAGGGCTCGATGGTCCCCTCCTCGTTGAAGGTCAGGACGGGCTTGATATTGAGGACCGAAGCGGCGAGGCCGCTCGCCTTGCCCGCCCGCCCTCCTTTCACGAGATACTCCAGCGTGTCGAGGATGAAGAACAGCTGACACTGCTTGGACGATTCGTGCGCGAGAGCCTCGATCTCGCTGGCGGAAGCGCCGGCGTCGCGTGCCTCGACTGCCTTCTTGACGACAAGCCCCGTGCCTTGGGAAACGAGCTTGGTGTCCACGACTCGCACGGACCCGGGATGGTCCGAAATGGAGTCAGCCCCAGCGAGTGCCGACTCGTACGTTCCCGAGAGCGGAGACGTCAAGTGTATGGACACGATGTCCGAGCATCCCGCGTCGAACAAAGCCCCGTACGCTTGCTTGAAGTCCTCGGGTGTGGGTTGAGACGTCTTCGGTAGACTCGACGACTCGACCAGACGTTTGA